>NZ_WXWP01000097.1:0-21244 GCF_009904765.1 Vibrio sp. V39_P1S14PM300 | reverse complement strand
TTATGGCTCAGGTGGAATGCATCAACGAGCAATTGGATGGTGTCAAACGTGAGCGTTTGTCCGTAACGTGTACGGAAACGGATTACCGTATTGAAAAAATTTTGCCTAAACCCAGAGGGCGCACGCCAACACCCGGTCCGGCGGTGTTGTTTCAGGGGCAAGGTCACGCCTGCCATGTATTTCTCAATGGCTATCAATCGTTCTTTTTCACTGAATAGCAGCGATAAAAAAGGCGCAGTCCTTGATAAGGCGGCGCCAAAACGGGTAATAGAGAGTTACCTGAAAATGTCAAAAAAGGATGTTTAACTTAGGACAGTGGAACAGAAAATCAGGGAGTTGTGTCGCCAACTCCCTTTTTTTGTATCTTAAACTGGTAACGCGTCCAGTTGGGATTTCGCAGCTGCAATCCCTTGACTGGCAGGCTCTTCACCCATGTTTAACGCTTCAGCGTACACAAATTCTACATCGGTAATGCCGACAAAACCCAGTACCGTGCGCAGGTACGGCGTCACATTATCGGTTGGTGAATCTTTATGGATTCCGCCACGTGTAGTGACAACAATCGCTTTTTTACCTTCGATCAAACCTTGAACGCCCGCTTCGGTGTATTTGAATGTCACGCCGGCACGTGCAATCAGATCAATCCAGTTTTTGAGTTGTGTTGGGATAGTAAAGTTATACATAGGCGCAGCGATAACCAGTGTATCTGCGGCTTTGATTTCTTCGATCAGTGTGTCAGACAGAGCCACAATATGCTGTTGTTCGTCAGACAGATCTTCGGTTGCACGCAAAGCGGTCGCAACACCAAAATCCAGAACCGGCAGAGGGTTGGCTGCCAGGTCGCGCACGGTCAGGTTTTCTTGGTCAACATTTTTGATGAACTCATCTACCAGTTTGTTTGACTGTGAGTAGTCGCCCAGGATGCTGGATTTAAGTGCTAGGATGCGAGACATATTCAATTCCTCAGTAGTGCTTTCTCGGTATGGACACATATTAAAAGCGTTACGTCCACGGTTGAAGTAGAGGATTTTGCTGTACTTGTTCGAAAAAATAGAACAAGTACAAAAAGGGAGTAAATCGTTCGGATTACGCCTCAACAAGTGGCTTGAGTATATGGGATGTGGCTGTGATACAATCCGCGCAGTTTTATGTAATGAAAAGAATAGGAAACGCTTTGACTTCGTCACAGCCAGAAAACCAAAATGCAGTATCTGCGGCTACAAATAGCCCGGTGGCACTGCGAAAGGCGCTGAATGAGTGCATGCTGCGGGACAGATTCCGTTTGAGCAAACGCATTTCCGGCGCCACTAAAATTAAAAAAGACGCATCGCGTAATGCGGTGCTGGATGAAATTGCGTTGGACATCGCCAAATCAATGGCGGAAGCCCAGCAGCGTGCGGCATTTGAGCCGACCATTGATTATCCGGCGATCTTGCCAGTCAGTCAGAAAAAGGCCGATATAGCGAAAGCCATCGAAGAAAACCAGGTGGTGATCGTCGCGGGTGAAACCGGCTCAGGTAAAACCACGCAGCTACCAAAAATCTGTGCTGAGTTGGGGCGCGGAAAATATGGCCTGATTGGTCATACCCAACCACGTAGACTAGCGGCCCGCTCAGTCGCGAACCGAATCGCGGAAGAGATGGAAACGCAACTGGGTCAGTTTGTCGGCTATAAAGTGCGTTTTAACGACCAAATATCCGACAATACGCAAATTAAGCTGATGACCGATGGTATCTTGTTGGCCGAAATCCAGCATGACCGTTTTCTGAATCAGTATGACACCATCATCATTGATGAGGCGCACGAGCGCAGTCTGAATATCGATTTTATTCTCGGCTACCTCAAAGAGCTGCTGCCACGTCGTCCTGATCTTAAGATCATCATCACATCGGCGACCATCGATCCAGAGCGATTTTCAAAACATTTCAACGATGCACCAATCATTGAAGTGTCCGGCCGAACTTATCCGGTTGAAACCCGTTACCGCCCGTTAAGAGGGGATGACGATGGGGACCGCGACCAGTTAGAAGGCATTTTTGAAGCCGTTGACGAGCTGTGCGATGAAGGCCTGGGCGATATTCTTATCTTCATGAATGGTGAGCGAGAAATTCGTGATACGGCGGATGCGTTGAGTAAACGCAATCTCAAGTCGACCGAAATTGTGCCGTTGTATGCACGACTATCCGCTGGTGAACAGAACAAAATTTTCCAGCCGCATACCGGTCGTCGCATTGTGCTGGCAACGAACGTGGCGGAAACGTCACTGACGGTGCCGGGCATCAAATATGTGATTGACCCGGGTACAGCCCGGATCAGTCGATACAGCTACCGGACCAAGGTACAGCGTCTGCCGATTGAGCCGATATCGCAGGCGAGCGCCAACCAGCGTAAAGGTCGCTGTGGGCGTGTGGAAGAAGGTATCTGTATCCGTTTGTATTCGGAGGAGGATTTCGAATCACGCCCAGAGTTTACCGATCCGGAAATTCTGCGTACCAACCTCGCCTCGGTTATTTTGCAGATGACTGCGCTTGGTCTGGGGGATATTCAGGCATTCCCATTTGTTGAAGCGCCGGATAAACGCAACATTCAGGATGGTGTCCGCCTGCTCGAAGAGCTGGGGGCTATCAATGAAAATGCCAAAGATCCGAAAAAACGTCTAACGGCAACCGGCCGTCAACTGGCGCGTTTGCCTATCGACCCTCGATTGGCGCGTATGGTACTCGAAGCTCCTAAATATGGTGCTCTCAAAGAGGTGATGATCATTGCATCGGCGTTGTCGATTCAGGATCCCCGTGAACGTCCGAGCGACAAACAGCAGTCGTCAGATGATAAACATCGCCGTTTTTTCCATGAAGAATCGGACTTTCTGACGTTTGTGAATTTGTGGGAGTACGTGCAGAAGCAGCAGAAAGCGTTGACGGGTAATCAGTTCCGTAAACAGTGTAAGCAAGATTATCTCAACTACCTGCGTATCCGTGAGTGGCAGGATGTCTATTTCCAAATCCATCAATCGATGCGAGAAATGGAGTTCAAGCTCAATGATGAGCCAGCAAGCTATCACGGTGTGCACAGTGCGATCTTGGTTGGGTTGTTGTCGCACATCGGTATGAAAGATCAGGAGAAGAATGAGTATCAGGGAGCGCGGAATGCCCGTTTCCATATCTTCCCGGCGTCCGGATTATTTAAGAAGCAGCCGAAATGGGTGATGTCGGCTGAGCTGGTGGAAACCTCTAAACTGTGGGGGCGCGTCATTGCTAAGATTCAGCCGGAGTGGATTGAAACGCTGGCAAAACACCTGATTAAGCGCAGTTACAGTGAGCCGCATTGGTCGAAGAAACGTGCCGCGGTGATGGCGTATGAAAAAGTCACACTGTACGGCATTCCAATCGTACCAAAGCGTGTAGTGAACTATGGCAACATCGACAGCACGGTCAGTCGTGAAATTTTCATTCGCAGCGCACTGGTTGAAGGGGAGTGGGAAACCAAACACGCCTTTTTCAAACAAAACCGCAAGTTGCTGCAGGAAGTGGAAGAGCTGGAGCATAAATCCCGCCGCCGGGACATCCTGGTCGATGACGATGAGCTGTTTGATTTCTACGACCAACGTGTTGGTACGGAAGTGGTGTCCGGTCGTCATTTTGATACCTGGTGGAAGCACGTCGCCAAAGACACACCAGAGTTGCTGAATTTCGAAAAAGAGATGCTGTTTAAAGGCGATGCCAGCCATGTGACTGATCTCGATTATCCGAACTTCTGGTACCAAAATGGATTGAAACTTAAGCTGAGTTATCAGTTTGAACCGGGTGATGATAGTGACGGTGTCACTGTACATGTGCCATTGCCGATCCTTAATCAGGTTGAACCGGCGGGTTTTGACTGGCAAATCCCGGGGTTGCGCCATGAACTGGTGGTTTCTTTAATCAAAGCTTTGCCGAAAACGCTGCGTAAGAACTTTGTTCCGGCCCCAAACTATGCCGATGCATTTCTTGCCCGTGTGACTCCGATGGAGGCCCCGTTGTTGGACGCGTTGGAAAAAGAACTGCGCCGCATGACGGGAGTTGAAGTGTTGCGTGAAGACTGGAATCTCGATCAGGTGCCAGAGCACTTGAAAGTCACGTTCCGCGCGGTGGATCACCGCAATCGCAAGCTGAAGGAACACAAAGATCTGCATGAACTTAAAGAGAGTCTGAAAGATAAAGTTCAGGAAACCTTATCGAAAGTGGCCGATGACGACATTGAGCAGCAAGGCCTGCATACCTGGAGTTTTGGTGAGTTGCCGAAAGTGTATCAGCAAAAACGGGGCGGCTATGATGTCAAAGCGTTCCCGGCGCTGGTCGATGGTAAAGACAGTGTTGAAATCAAGCTATTCGAGACTGAGCAGGAGCAGCATGCCGCGATGCGTCAGGGGCAGCGTCGTTTGATTCTGCTTAACGTTCCTTCGCCAATTAAGTATCTGCACGCCAACTTGCCTAATAAGTCCAAGCTGGGGCTTTACTTCAACCCGTATGGCAAAGTGCTCGACTTGATTGATGACTGCATTGCTTGTGGTGTTGATAAGCTCATCCAGGAGCAGGGTGGTTTGGTGTGGGAGCCAGCTCAGTTTGAGGCGTTGAAAGAGCATGTCCGGGCTGAACTGGGAGATACGGTGGTGGACATCGCTAAACAGGTGGAAACCATTCTGACCACGGCGTTCAACATCAACAAGAAGTTGAAAGGTAAGATAGATTTTTCGATGGCGTTTGCCTTGTCTGACATCAAAGCGCAAATTGAAGGGCTTATCTTTAAAGGATTCGCGACTGAGTGCGGTTGGCAACGTCTGCCGGATATTTTGCGCTACATGCGAGCCATTGAGCGTCGGATGGAAAAACTGCCGATCGATCCGAACAAAGATCGCCTGCACATGTTGAAGATTGAATCAGTCAGTAGTGACTATAAAGAGTTGCTCAATAAAATTCCGAAAGGCATGGCGATTCCGGAAGAAGTGAAGGAAATTCGCTGGATGATTGAAGAGTTACGAGTCAGCTACTTCGCTCAGCAACTCGGAACCCCGTATCCTGTTTCTGATAAACGTGTCAAAAACGCGATTGAGGCATGTTAGTGGTCCAGCCACAGGCACAGGACTTGCATGAAGGTAGCTCAGCAATATAATTGTGACGAAATGCGGCAAGGCGGTGCCGTTAGCGGCCTTGCCACGATAACTAAAGAAGGTTAACTATGAAAAAAACTCTACTGGCGCTAGCTCTGCTGGGTGCTTCAGCTTCAGCTTCTGCTGACTCATGGATTTACGGTGGTGCATCAGTGGGTACTGCAGACTTCAATGGTTCTGACGGTACTGCATACAACGTACACGTAGGTACAGGTATCTTACCGTTTATTGGTATTGAAGCCGGTTACAACCGTTTTGATGACTTCAATAAAAACGACACTTCTTTTGACAACGTTTACGTAGCAGCGAAGCCAAGCATTAACTTTGGCCCACTTCAGGTTTACGCCAAAGGTGGTGTACATAAGTGGGACATGAGTTCAAAAGCGGGTGACGACGACGATTACGACTTTATGTGGGGTATCGGTGCGGATTACGCTGTATTTGGTCCGCTGTCTCTGGGTGCAAGCTACACCAGTTACGAAGTGTCAAAAGACGATATTGGTTCATTCAACCTAACTGCGTCTCTGAATTTCTTGTAATTCGCCAATCGGCCAGAATTAATTTACGCAAGCCCGTGTCTGTGACACGGGCTTTTTACCATCTGTTGTGTGCTAAATGGCCTTCCTCTTCTTTTTAACTCATTGTAAACATTGGTAAATAATAAAATGACTGTGAGTTAATGAAAAAGTTTCGTTGCGTTTTTGTAAACCAAACTTTCATTTCTAACACTTACAATCTGACTTTTAGACTCTATTTTAACTTCTGAGCACCGACCGTTTTTCACTCCCTTAAAGTAGGTGCGACTATGAACAAACTGATTCCAATAGCATTAGCGGTTTTAATGGTTTCTGGCGGTGCATACGCTGCAGAGCAACAATCTCAGGGCGATACGGTCAATTATGTCCAGATTCGTCATGGGTTGGCTTATCAGGTGAATCACCAGGAGCCATTCACCGGAACCTTGTTACAGAAATTTGATAACGGTCAGAATGCCATTCAGGCAAACTTCGTCAAAGGCAAAGAAACAGGCATAGAAACGGCTTGGTACAGTAATGGCCAGGTGTCATCTAAAGTCCATTACCAGGGTGGGCAGCTTAATGGTCAGACACAAACCTGGTATGACAATGGGCAGATGGCGAAACAGGCGAATTACACCTCAGATCAACTGAATGGCCAGTATCAGGAATGGGCGTATAACGGTCAAAAAATTGCCGATATGAGCTATCAAAAGGGCAAGGTTGATGGGAAAGTGACGCTTTGGTACGACAACGGAGAAAAACGTTTTGCCGGTGAATTTAAAGATGGTGAAAAGAACGGTGTGGTTGATCGTTTTTATCCAAACGGCAAAAAATCGTTTGAAGCTAAGTACGTTAAAGGCAAACTGGCTGATGGCAAAGTTACCGGATTCAACTCTCAAGGGCAAAAAGCGGTCGAAGTGACGCTGAAAGATCACAAAGTTGTCTCACAGCAAGAGTGGATGAACAGCGATTCTTAACCACATGCTGGTGTGGAGAAAACGCAAAAGGCGATGCGCACTGGCATCGCCTTTTGTTTTGGTTCAATTCAGGAACCCGACGCTTTGCGATCCTGATCAAATCGGTCGGCGAACTGACTCAACGCTTCGTCAAAGCAGTGCATTTGCAGCGGTTTAGCAAGAATATGGTCGGCGCCAGCTTGCATGAAGTCACTGAGTGTATCTTCATAAACATCTGCGGTGTACGCAAAGATGGGCATCGATAACTGCAGCTGTTCTCGGATGTAACGAGTGGTCTGTACACCATCCATTTCCGGCATGTTGTTGTCCATCAGAATAACGTCGTAACCGATGTCTCTTGCCATATCAGCCGCTTGTCGACCATTTTCAGCCAGATCCGCTCGGTGGCCCAGTCGCTGACAGAATCCTTGGGCGATCAGCCCGTTCAGACGGTTGTCTTCGGCAATCAGGATCCGTAGCGGACGACCATGATAACGCTTGGTTTCACTGAAGTTTGCCGCCATACCCGCGCGAGCCTCAGTTTCAAAAGGCAGCGGCATCGTGATGACAAAGCTGGATCCCAGTCCTTCGGTACTTTTCACTGTTATTTCTCCATCCATTAACTCGGTCAGGCGCTTGGCGATTGCCAGTCCCAGACCTGTTCCCCCGAATTCGCGGGTCGTTGATGACGACGCTTGCTGATAGCTGTGGAAAATTGCGTCCAGTTTTTCTTCTGCGATACCAATCCCGGTATCGGTAACGGTAATTTGCAGCGAGTGCGCGTCATCGTTTAGCAGTTTTGCCTGCAGCATGACGTGCCCCTGTTTGGTGAATTTGACGGCGTTACCGACCAAATTAAAAATAATTTGACGCAGTCGGGTGCTATCGCCTGTGAAGGTGATCGAATCCGGTACATCGTTACGGATCAGCAGGCAAAGATTCTTATTCATGGCCACAGGCGTCATGGCGGCATTCACCGGTGTGATGACCTGATCCAGGGTAAACGGCGTGGATTCGAGCGTCAGCTTATGGTTTTCCGCTTTGGTGAAGTCGAGGATGTCGTTCACGATAGTGATCAGATGGTCACCGGTGCTTTGGATTACGCGCATGTTTTCTCGTGTACTGAGTTCACTGGTTTCCTGCTCCACCAGTTGAGAGACCCCTAACACACCGTTCATCGGGGTTCGTAACTCATGACTCATATTGGCCAGAAACTGCAGGCTGGTTTTTGATGCCGCCTCGGCTTTGGCCAGCGCCGCTTTAAGTTGGGCATTGATGCGTGACAAGGTATTAACCCGGCGTTGACTGGTCAGATAGAGGAAACCAATCCCAATGCAGAAGAAAGGTAAGGTCCACCAGGTTTGCAATATGCTGTGCTGATGGGGAGGAATATCCGCCTGATGGGTGGTTAATTCTGACGGGGATGTCAGGTGAGCAAGGTATTCGGATAACTGACGAGCACCGAGTGAGATACTATTTGCCAGTTTATGAAACGCGTCGACCAGTCCGGCAAATAGCACACTGAACCACTGGCTGATGGACACCCAAACATCATGAATCGTTTTGTCATTATCCGTGGTGACGACGGTATACGCTTGTTGAGCATCGAAATGTTCCAGCATAAACAGCGATGTCAGGCGGTGAAGTCCTGAATTTAATGCTCCCGCCAAATAGCCAAACAATGTTTGAATCTCGCTGTCGGAGATCCAGGGGGATTGGGCGAAGAGGAGAATCCACAGCACTGTGAGGCAGAATATAATCAGCGTGCGATTCATAAATTTAGAGCCAAACATGACGGAAACACCTTTTAATGATGTCCTGACCTGAGTGCTCTGACGGTGACGATACGTCATGTCGGTACGGACGAAACAGGCCTAGAACAACGCCTTCCAGTTGGCCGTACTCACCGAGTGAATGCAGTGAATGCGGTTGCACTTTTTAATCTAGTCTTTTATCAATAAAATGCCAGCAAGGAAGGCAACCCCAAGGGATAAATAATCCAAAAGGTCTAGAAAGTGAGACGGTATAGACTAGTTAATCTTGATGTTAGCGGCGTCAAATCGGGCATGGATGGTCCGTTCTGCGGAGCGGTACCATTCTGGGGGCATAGCATCAGCCAAACCAAGCGAGCTTAAGGCTTGTTTTTCCTCTTTACTGATGACTGCATATTGCAGGGCGGTAGCGAGAATTCGTTTGAGGCTCGCAAGGGTCAGGTTGCCATCTCGGGTATGACGTTTCAGCTCTCCGATCAAGGCCTCATTGGGAAGCAAGGGCTCCAGGCAAGCGTGTTTCACCTGCATAATTTTTGACGAGCGCGGAGACTGAGCGCGTGCGGCCTCCCAGTCTGGTTTACCCTGTTTGGTCAGGTAACCTTCACGAAAACAGAAGTAGGGGAACAGGAAACGGTCGAGCTGGTTCCAGCGTTCCGCTCGGATCTCCAGCAGAATATGTTCAAGTTCAATGTCGAGATCGGTCATGCCCATTCGCCCGCATACAATACCCGGGCGAATGGTAGCAGACTTCGTCATGTTTCAATACTTAAACGGTGATGCTGTCTAAGGTGTAACTTTGTTTACGAATGGCCTTCATTAGCAGGAAGAGCAACAAAATGCCGGTGACGCCCAATCCGACTCCGATTCCGGCCCAGATGCCGCCCAAACCATAGCGCTCCATTAGCCACCAGGCAGCAGGAAGGCCGAATACCCAATAACCGATGGCGGTCATTACTGTGGGGGCGATGACAATCTTCATACCACGCAACAGGTTGATTGCGAGAAGCTGCCAGGCATCGACGATGAACGACAGAGCGACCACCCAGATTACCGCGTATAGCAGTTCAGTCATACCGCCTTCACCCTGATCAAGCTGGAACATATCAGCAATCACGTTTGGCCAGGCAATAAATGCGCCCGCCATGACCACGCTCATAACGGTTACCAGCCAGAAACTGCGTGAGGCGGTTTGTTTGATACCGGCATAATCTTCTGCGCCAAAGTCGCGACCAACCAGTATGGCTGCGGCCTGAGAAAAACCAAAATTGATATTCCAGGTAAAACTCAGACATTGCAGGAGAATTTGGTGCAACGCTAAAGCCACCACACCGATGGCGCCTGCCATGAGTGTGCCACCGTAGATCAGCCCATGCTCCAGCAGTGCCGCCAGAGCGATCGGAAGCCCCATGGTGAGCAGAGGAGTCATCAATGACAATGAATACTCGTTAACATTTCGCCATGGGGCAAATTGTTGGTATTCGGGACGCTTGAATACCCAAACTGCGTATCCGATCATTACCGTCAGTGCGGCCAGGGTAGTACCTGCCCCGAGGCCACTGAGCCCCAAACCGAGAGGAAATGCCAGCACGTAGCTGATTGGAACGTTGAGGATCACCGTCAGTACCGACATCACCATAATCGAGCGCACATTTCCCAACGCGCTGGTGAGCCCGCGCAATACCAGAAGTAACAGCGAGGGCAACATAGCCCATTTCAAGGCATTAACGTAAATCATCGCTGAATCAATGATGGCGTCAGGCTGATGCGCCAGCGCCAGTAAGTTTGGTACGTACAAAAAACTGATCGTCAGCAGAACAGTGAGAATGACGGAAAGCAACACGGCGCCTTTCACTGCCAGACGTATTTGTTGGTTACCAAACTCCGGGCGTGCAATTCGCTGACCATACGCGATGGCGATCAGGTTAGCGACACAACCGACAGTACTGCCTGCGACAATAAACACGAATGAGTAAATAGATGCGCCGAGGCCGCCAGCCGCGAGTGCTGACACACTCAGTTTGGACATCATCCACACATCAGTCAGCACCAGAGCCATGGAGATCATTTGCGAGATGATCAGTGGAAATGCCAGCGACAGAATTTTTTTCATAACAGCCTCATTATTGTTTGAGGTAAAGGTAAGGGCTTACGGGCTGGTGTTCAAATGACTTTTATGCCAATCTGGTATTCCTTAAACTCATGTGAAAAAACGAATGACACCGTATCCGAATCTTCCCTATTCACACAATGGACTAAAAGCGTTTGAGGCGGTTGCCAGGCTGATGAGTTTTACTCTTGCTGCTAATGAGCTGAACGTAACTCAGAGTGCGGTCAGTCGCCAGGTTAAGCAACTTGAGGATGATCTGGGCGCATCTTTAGTCGTGCGTAAACATCGCGCTATCACATTGACCGAGCAAGGGTTGGCATTAAGCAACACTTTGCGCAAGAACTATCAGGCCGTTGAAACGTTGGTGGCGTCCTGGAAAGCGCCACAGCGAAAGCGCATCGTCATAAAAGCCGCGTTGAGTTATACGACTCGTGTTTTAATGCCCAAAGTGCGAATTTTGAATGACCGTTATCCGGATCATGAAATCGTGATAGTGCCGACGATTGACGAAGAGTCCAGCCTTCATTCCAGCGATTATGATTTGCTGATTTTCAGCACCCGGCTAAAAGATCGTTATGGCAAAGAGCCTGGGATGATTTTTTTGCGCGAAGAGTATATGGCACCGGTGTGTGCGTCCAGTTTACTGGATGATACGTTCAACACCGATTCGATACTAACTTTGCCGCGCCTCCACTCAACCTTAGATCATGAAGACTGGCGATTGTGGCTGGAGAAAAACCAGGCAGGAAAAGCGAGTCGGGTCCGAGAGACTACCTTCTACACGTTGGACCTGGCACTCAGTGCGTGTTTGTCCGGGCAAGGAGTGACGGTGACTGATTTATTGCTGGTTTTGCCGGAATTACATGAAGGGTATTTACAATGTCCGGAAGGAACCCATGTCGAATACAGTGCCTGGCGATACTTTTGTCACTACCGCCAACCTTCACCGGTGATCGACGACTTGTTGCTTTGGCTACAGAGCGAAACGCAACGCGATATTGAAATATTGAATCAGCTGGCTCAGCGCCACCAATGGCAAGGGGTGATAGGGAGTTGAGACCGAGACCAATAACCTCCCGGGCGTCTGGCACGCCAACTGCTAATTAATATTCATCTCATTAATATTTGATACTCGTTCAATCGCCTCCTAGCTTACCTTTGCAATGACCAAAAACTGATGAAGCCACAACCTGAGGGCGGTTAGGGATTCGATCGGTTCATGTGTGCGCAAGGAGAACAAGCAATGGATAATTCAACCTCATTAACTGGCGTGGCACTACTGCTCACGCTGTTTCTCTCCGTCGCTGGCTGCAGTGGTTCCGGATCCGGTTCTGCATCTGGTGGCGGTGGTGGCTCCGATGTAAACAGCGTCGCCTCTGCAACGGATGATGATGCGAAACAAGATGACAATAACGTCAATGATGATGTGGCTGAAGAAGACGGTAATTTGGTGACAGATGTTGGCAACGTGATTAGTCAGGGCGATCTGCCGGATTATGCCGATTCGATAACGACAGGTTCCGGCGACGTGTTGGTGAACCTTGGGGGGGTGGTAACAGAACTAGGCAGTGGCTTGCCACTGGATCCCGCTTCGCTTGACGGAAATTACCTTAACACCACACTTGAAGGAGCCACTGGCGCTCTGGCACAAACCGGAACCACGGTGGTGTCCGCCGGTGATGCCATTGCTCAGTTAGATGCGTTACCGGTCTTTGTTCAACTGAACGACCAAACCGGTATCCTGACTTACGCAGGCGGCACAGTCTCTGAACTGGGTGGCACGTTGGAACAGGTTGGCGATACGCTGCAGTTCCATGTGGCAGATGAAAATGGTGGTTTGTACAACCTTGCGGCGACGTTGTCTGCGGTGACCGCACCATTGGTGACAGAAACGAACGGAATGATAGATCTGAAAGGCAATGCGCTAGTCTTGTTTCAGGACACGGATGATCTGCAAGAAAATGGCCCTCAGTTTGTATTCCTGACCGGAAACAATCTGGTTGAGGGGACTCAGGCCCTGCTGTCCAATCCGGAAGGTTATGTGGACGGGTTGGGAACCGTGTTTATCGGTGACAATGGATTGACTGCCTTGGTGATGGATGAATCTTCAGACAATACAAACAGCATTCTGACCAGCACTTTATCTACCTTAGACACTCAACTATCTAATACCGGCTCACTTGATGGTCAGCAGGTGTTGGACGGCGATTCGACACTGGCGTCCGTTACGGGTGTGCTGACCGAAGTGGATGGTAACCAGACCATATTGACACAGGATCTGGGATCACTCTTGAAAACATCCGGGTTGCTCAGTGGTGATGTGCTCAATACCGATGCGCTGGGGGGTGATACCATTTCGCAAGTGACGTCCAGTCTGGTGGCCGGAACAACAACACTCGGTACGGAGTCGGGAGAGTCTTCCGGTTTAGTGGATAACACAGCTGATCTGTTGAACGGAGTGAATGATTCTCTGTTGGGTGACAGTGAACAAACCAGTGTGCTCAACGAAACACTGAATTCGGTGCTGCAAACCGAGTCTGAAACGGAAGAAGCAGGCTTACTCGACAGCGTTGACAACCAGGTACTGGATCCATTGCTTGGTAAGCTGTTGTAAGGATAAGAATGACAAGAAGTGGCTCGCTGGCGCGGTAAACGCGTAGTGAGGGAGTCCGGTAACATGTTGGCAGCACTCTAGGGCTGCCTCATGTTACCTTTTTCGCAGGGAGCGTGAATGAAGAAATCGAATATTGTTGCCGTGCTAGCCGCACCGGCGCTCTTCTTTGGTGTCAGTGGTGTTAGCCAGGCCAAAGACCCCCCTCTGATTACCCAACCTAAATCCATCCCCGACGCAGTCGGAGTTTCCAAAACTCAGTTAGATATCGAACCCGTCGAATCCCCGGTTGCGACCGAACAAGCTCAGGTCATACGCTCCATTCATTTTGCGGGTGGCACGGTGATTGGTCTGGATGAACTCAGTCAGCAAGTGAGCCCGCTGATTAATCAGGCGTATTCGGTTGAGCTGGTGACCACTACGGTGCAGGCGATCACCCAGTTGTATCAGGACAAAGGTTATCCGCTCTCGTTTGCGACAGTCACCAAAAAGGGTTTTTCTGCGGATGGTCAATTGACCATTACCTTGATCGAAGGACACATTGCACGTGAAGAAGTGCAGATAGAGCAGGACAGCATTCGTCAGCGCGTGAATGCAATCTTGGCTCCGTTGAAAAACGAAAAGCCGTTAACCCGAGATACACTGGAGCGGGCAGTGCTCTTGCTTGGGCAGATCCCGGGCTATACGTTCAACATTGGTTTACCGAGGCCAAAAACTTTGTCGGGTGCGACCTCTATTCGCGTTGAAGTGAAAGAACGAGAATGGGTCGAACCTGGTGTGTCGTTCAGCAAGCAGGAGCATGACGACGACAACTTATACGTGTCTTTGAAGTTGAAATCGTTGAATGGCTTCTTTGAGCAGTTCAGTGTTTCGGGGTTGGTCCCGCTGGATGGGGATGACGAACGTTATTATGCCGTGGGAATGGACAATAACTGGTTGGATTCTGGTTTGGTTGGACGGTTCCAGTGGAGCCGCTATGAAGACACGTCTGACAGCCGTTTGCCGGTAGGAAACCTGTATGTCGATGTGGATCAGGATAAAACGCGTGACCGCTATCAATATACTCTCGAATACCCGATCTGGTTGACCGTCAATCAGCGCTGGAAAGTGGGTGGTGGTATTTATCATACTGACGAGAAAAATGACTACGAGTTGTCTTACCTGAACACCATGTTAGGTAAGACTCGCCAGCATACCCGATATTCGTCACTGGCGCTCAACACGAACTACTATCGCAAATGGCAGTCGCTCTCTTTGTTTGGTGATGTACGGGTCAAACAAGGGGTGGATCTGGGTGGACGTCGCAACGATGTTTCCGACAGTAACGGAACCCGCCAGTTGAGTCAGGACATGGACTTCACGATATTTGAAGCCAGCCTGGCGTCGTCTTATCAAATTCTTCAGGACTTTAGCGCAATCGTAAAAGCCAACGGTGTTTACACCGATGATGAACTGGTCAGTTCGGAGCGTGTGACGTATGGCGGTCAATTTTATGGCCGTGGGTATCCGGAAGGTCAGGCTGAGGGCGATAAAGGCTACGGGGCGGAATTAAAGCTGCTCTATAACTATGGTCTTAACCGTTATTTTATTAAACCATATGTGGTGGTGGATACGGCGCACACTGAATTCAATACACTGCCGCTGGAGCATGATTTAAGTTCTTATGCGCTGGGGGTAGAAATCGGGCGTGGCAGCGATTTTAATATAGCGCTTGAATACGCTGTGCCGTTTGGTGATGACAATATTAATACCGGCGAAAAATCAGACGTTTACAACGTACGTTTTAGCTGGAAACTGTGAACGAGAATTGGTTAGCCGTGGTATTTGCGGTAGGCTAGTGTTTTGACTCTACGGATTCGGAACTCAAATGACACAGCAAATTGGCCCAAATGCACTCATCGTGGAAGGTGGCGCGATGCGAGGTGTTTTCTCGTGTGGCGTGCTGGATAGCTTTTTAGCGCAGGATTTTTCTCCGTTTGACAGTTTTTGGGGAGTATCGGCTGGTGCCAGTAATCTTGCGGCCTATCTGGCCAAAATGCCGGGGCGAAACCTGAAAATTTATACCGACTACAGTTGTCGCCGTGAATTTGTCCGCCCCGGGCAGTTTCTGCGCGGTGGTGATTTAATGGATCTGGACTGGATGTGGACGGTGACTCTGGCCGAGCTGGGGATAGACATGCATACCCTCAAACAGGAGTCGCGGCCGTTTTTTCTGGGAGTGACGCGGCAGGATACGGGCGCTGCAGAGTACCATACGCCGGAGCTTGCGTTGCTGGCTGAAACGATGAAAGCCAGCAGCGCTGTACCAATCGCTTACCGTCGCGGAGTGTTACTCGGCGGCGTGCCGTACGTTGACGGTGGCGTTGCTGATGCGATTCCGGTTGCTGAAGCCATTCGTCGGGGAGCCAAGCGGATTATGGTGCTGCGTAGCCGTCCGTCGGCATATCGCAAGTCTCCAGCGAAATTTCCCGGTTTGATGCGTCATTTACTGCGTCATACCCCTGCTTTAATTGAACCGATGTTGACACGGGACATTCGCTACAACCAAGCCGTGGAGCTCATCGAAAATCCGCCTCACGGTGTGGAGATCGTGCAGATATGTCCGCCGGATAGTTTCCAGCTCAAAAGGTTGAGCCGTGATACTAAATCCCTACAACAGGCGTATCAAAACGGTGTCGAAGCCGGTAAAGCGGCAATCAAGACGTGGAATAGCGCTCACAGCTTTTAATCTAAAATGCTTGTTATCAATTTATCGGCTGGTGATGTGATCGTTCTTCCAGCCGTTCCTTTCCTGACTGGTTAGACTCTCTCACGTTACTTACCAAAAATAACTACATAATCAATCGCATACACAACACTCATTGAATAAACATTCAAAGTTAATCCAGCTTATGGAGAGCAACAATGAAGAAATGGTCTGTGAGTTTACTTTCTGCTGCGGTAACGGCAGCACTTAGTGCGAACGCGATCGCCTGCACCGGGCTGATTGTGGGTAAAGGGGCATCGGCGGACGGCAGCATTATGATTGCCCGCAATGAAGATTTCGGGGTGAATAACTGGAATAAATATCTGGTTTACCGCCCCGCACAGCAAAATGAGCCGGGAAACTGGACATTGGGCAATGGGCTGACTGTCCCTATGCCGGAAACATTCTATGCCTATTCTGCCATTCCTGACTGGGATGCGAACACCGTCGACAGCGCGGGTAAATACTATGAAGAGCGGGGCATCAACCAGTTTAATGTCGCCATTTCTGCGACCACCAGTGCCGAGGTAAATGAGCGCGCACAAAAAGCTGATCCGTTGGTTGAAAATGGTGTTATCGAAGCCGTGATTCCAAGCTTGATCCTACCTCAGGCTAAAACAGCTCGGGAAGCGGTGGTCTTACTCGGGGGATATATCGAAGAGTTTGGCGCAGGTGAAGGCAACAGCCTGTACATCGCGGATGTGGATCAGGCGTGGCTGTTTGAAATTGGCTCGGGCCACCACTGGATAGCGGTAAAGGTGCCGGATGACAGTTACGCCATGATTGCAAATGGTCTGCGTGTACACGGTGTTGATCTCAACGGCGCCGATGTCCTGCATTCGAAAGGTTTGTTGGCGTTTGTGAAGCAACATCAGTTACTGAAAAATCCGGATGCCAAGTCATTCAATTTTGCCAAGGCATTTGGTGTCGTTGGCGACGTGTACAACACTGATCGCGAGTGGCTGGGTCAGAAGATGCTCACAACCTCCCGCACTCAGTTACCCCGTCAATCGCAGTATCCGCTCTTCATGAAACCGGATAAGAAAATCTCGGTAGCTGCGGTAGCGGATGTCTTGAGTGCCACTTATCAGGGGACGGAACTGGAAGGTAAGGCTGAGCGGCCAATGCGCGTAGAGCGCCAGCTTGAATCGCACGTCATCCAACTGCGTAAAGAGATGCCACAAGAGTTGCAGGGGTTGATTTGGCAGAGTTTTGGTGTCCTGCCGGAGTCGGTGTTGGTGCCTCTGTATTCCACCTTGCACAATTATCCGCATGCTTACCAGGTGGGCAGTGACACATATTCTGATCAATCGGCCTATTGGCAGTTTCGTAGCCTGACGGCGTTGGCCTCTGCTAATCCGGACAAATATCTGCCTATGCTACACCGCACCTGGGGTGAAGAGGAAACCAAGCTGTATCAACAGGTCAGTAATCTGGATATGACTTTAAAATCACTCTACCGTACAGACAAGCAGGCAGCCATGAGCATGGCGGCGGATTACTCGTTTGGACAATTGCAGCGCACCTTGTCGCTTGCGACTGAGTTACGCTACAAAATGCTGACCGACATGACCAAAAGTACCGAGAAGAAATATTCCGAAGAAGAGTTCAAGAAAATTATGAGCTTATAGCTGTCTAGGGTTCAGCCCGCGGGCTTGTCGGGTTGAACCTGATCCATCTCACGCCTCAATAAATGAAAATAACGATTTCATCAAAAGCACTACGATTATTGCGTGCCAGAGAGTAAAGTACTGACCTTTACGAATACAGTTAGGCGCTTCGATGAAAGGCATTCTCTCAATCCAGTCGCATGTGGTTTACGGTCACGCGGGCAACAGTTCCGCCGTCTTTCCGTTACAACGCATGGGTTTCGAAGTGTGGCCAATCCACACGGTTCAATTTTCCAATCACACTCAATACCAGCAAGGCTGGACCGGACAGGCGTTCTCGGCGCAAGACATTAATACCCTGGTGAATGGGATGCAGAACATCGGTCAGTTAGAGCATTGTCTGGCCGTACTCTCTGGTTATCAGGGGAGTGCAG
The DNA here is from genome assembly GCF_009904765.1 of Vibrio sp. V39_P1S14PM300. NCBI lineage: Bacteria > Pseudomonadati > Pseudomonadota > Gammaproteobacteria > Vibrionales > Vibrionaceae > Vibrio > Vibrio sp. V39_P1S14PM300. Next base: position 3,344 of record NZ_WXWP01000097.1, on the reverse strand, counting down.
AGCAGTGTCTGGCGATTATGGATACGGTCAAGCAAGTAAAAGCCGCCAACCCCGATGCGCTTTACGTGTGTGATCCGGTTATGGGAGCGCCCGATAAAGGGTGCATAGTGGCACCGGGCATTGCAGAACACCTGATTAATGATGTTATGCCGATGGCCGATGTGATTGTGCCGAATCAGTTTGAACTGAGTCAGTTTGTTGATATTGAGATCCGTCATCTTGATGATGCGGTGACGGCGTGTCGTAAAGCACTTGAAAAGGGGCCAAGCGTGGTACTGGTGAAGCATTTACACTCGGTTTCCGAGCAGCAATTCACTATGATGCTTGCCACGCAAGAAGGGTGCTTTATTGCTCAGCGTCCGCATCTGCCATTTGATAAGCAACCGGTGGGTGTTGGCGATTTGATCTCTGCGTTGTTTACCGGGGCGTTGTTAAAAGGATTGTCTCCTAAGCAGGCATTTGAACATGCGCATAACGCCTGTTACGCCGTGTTGAAAGAGACACACCAACGTGGTGAGTGGGAGCTTCAGACTATTGCGGCGCAACAGGAGTTGGTTGAGCCACGTGAACGTTTTGACGCACAGGCCGTCTGATGTTCCTCTGAACGGGGCGGATTGATCGCTCCGTATTTCCAACGCTGCTCTCCTTAAACGACTTTACATACCTTTACTGACTTTTGACGCCATTTTACGCAGCACGTTATACGATAATGGTGTCTGAATTTGTGGAGTGGTGAACATGCGTAAACTTTATGGTTTAGCCGCGGCGGTGCTGTTGATGGTGACGGCGTTTTGGTGGTCAGCTGACAGTGCCGTTCTGATCTCGGGAAGTTTCTTTCAGGTTCGGGCCGCACTGATCCAACTGAGTGGCATACTGTCAGTCACGCTGATGGTGATGGTCATGTTGCTTGCGTTGCGTCTGCCTTGGGTAGAGAAGTTGACGCATGGCCTGGACAAGTCGTATCGCTGGCACAAATGGTTAGGGATTGGCGCTGTCACCACCGCGATTGTGCACTGGCTTATCATCAAAGTCCCTAAATACCTTGTATCGTGGGGGCTACTCAGCAAACCCGTTAAAAATCATATCCCGCCAGACCCTGATTCCTGGTTCGCGCTGGTGGCTCCCTGGCACAGCGAGGCTAAATCGGTCGGAGAGTTGGCGTTTTACCTGCTGTTGGTACTGGCGCTTATCTCACTCAGCAAAATCGTTAAATACAAAGGATTCAAGTGGTCTCATAAATTGATGGCGGTATGCTTTCTCGCGATCGGTTTTCACTCCGTCGTATTGATTAAGCGAAACTACTGGCAAGAGCCCGTAGCGTTGCTTGTGATTGGAATGTGTCTGGTGGGCGTGCTTGCGGCACTCTGGAGCCTGAGCAATCGCATTGGCCGTGCGCGCCGGTACCCAGGCATAGTGCGTGAAGTGACTTACCATGAGTGTAATAAGGTGACCCACTTGGTGATTGATGTTCCCGAATGGAAAGGGCATCAAAGCGGACAGTTTGCCTATTTGCGCTGCCAGGGACATGAAGCACACCCATTTACTATTGCGTCTTATGATGACGGTTCGCATCAGTTGCAGTTTATGATCAAAGCGCTGGGGGATTTCACCTGCGGTTTGAATGGCCGCCTGAGCGCTGGTGACGAAGTGACGGTTGAAGGCCCGTATGGTGAGTTTGCATTCACTGATGAAGGGCCGGCTTTGTGGATTGCCGGAGGGGTAGGTATTGCCGCATTTAAATCTATTCTTGAGGAGCGAGTGAATCATCCATCGAGTTATCCGACCATCATGTACTACTGCACTGCGTGTCCGGATCCGAGCTTGATTGAGGAATTGCATCACAGTGCGCGTCTGGCGAATGTGACGTTACGCGTGCTCGACAGCCGGAGCGATGCTCGTCTGACCGCAGAGCGATTGCAGCGGGAAGTGTCGGGATTGCTCAAGCGCAATGTGTGGTTTTGCGGCCCGGCGATGTTTGCAGATTCACTGCGCCGAGGCTTGCAAGAACAAGGGTTTGACGCTCGTCGTTTCCACCATGAGTTGTTTGAAATGCGCTAAACGCGATCAGCCATCGCGACGCTGGTTGGACTGGCGAATTTTGATTTGATGGGCTTCGGACCAGACACGCAGATCATCGAGAATTTTCAGTGCACTGCGCCCGAAGTCGGTCAGCTCGTAGCTGACGGCGATAGGGCGTTCACTGATCACTTTACGCAGCACCATCCCTTCACTTTCCAGCTCTTTAAGCCTTTGAGCCACCATCTTTTTACTCGCACCACCGAGCATTCGAGCCATATCGTTAAACCGAACCGGTCCGTCTTTAAGGTGATAGATGATTGATCCTTTCCATTTACCGCCAATCAGACGCATTCCCTTCTCAATGGCACTGGGCTCGCTACAGGCGTTAACGACAGATTTTCGCCCGCGACTGTCGACCTGGATGTCACTTTTCATGCTGTTGGGTTCCTGATTTTCAGGTTACAAAAAGTAAACTGGTTGAAACTAACGTAAAGGTTACCATAATAAACCACATAACCCCTAAGTAAGGTAAAGTATGGCGAATAAAATTCAGCTCGATATTGTTTCGGACGTAGTGTGCCCTTGGTGCATCATCGGCTACAAGCGCCTGGAGCAGGCAATTCAGGAGCTCGGCATCGAAGAGCAAATCTCCATCGAGTGGCAACCGTTTGAACTCAATCCGCATCTACCACCAGAGGGTGAAAACCTGCGTGAACACCTGGCGAAAAAATACGGTACCACAGCGCAGGAAAGCGTACAGGCCCGAGAGAACCTGACACGTTTGGGCGCCGAGGTAGGATTTCAGTTCGATTATTTTGAAGAGATGCGCACGTACGATACCCGCGAAGCACACATCTTATTGCAGTACGCTAAAGAACAGGGCAAACAAACGGAGCTCAAACTACGTTTATTCAATGCCTTTTTTGCCGAGCGCAAAAATGTTGCCGATCGTGAAACCCTAGTCAGGGAACTTCAGGCGGTGGGGCTCAATGCCGATGACGCAATGCAGAGGCTGGACGATGTCGCAGTAAGAGCGGCTGTTGAAGGGAACGCACAGAGCTGGCGTGAGCTTGGCATTACGTCTGTTCCGACTGTGGTGTTCAATCGCAGCAGTGCGATCAGCGGTGCTCAGCCGGTTGAGGTCTACAAACAAATTTTGACGGAACTACTCGAAGAGTAAATGGCGATCGCCGGCCAGACGGTCGGCTTTTGGGTGGTGGAGTAGGGTATTAGGTCACTATTGGATTTCCCCTGAATTACGTGATAATAAATCCTGTTATTATTGTTGTCACTGAGCTGTCAATATTCTTTTTTACAGTTTGTTT
>NZ_WXWP01000122.1:0-21250 GCF_009904765.1 Vibrio sp. V39_P1S14PM300 | reverse complement strand
CGTCACATCAACTGGCTGCTGGCTGTTAGCGCGGCAACTGCGCTACCTGTCACCGCTGCAGAAATGATCAACGTAAATGATGGCAGCCTGCTAAACCAGGCTCTTAAAGCTCAGTCACAGAGCGTTGCTCCGGTGGAAACCGGATTCAAACAAATGAAACGAGTTGTTTTGCCAAATGGCAAAGTGAAAGTTCGTTATCAACAAACTCACCACGGTCTACCGGTTTTCAACACCTCGGTAGTGGCGACTGAATCGAAGTCTGGCAGTAGCGAAGTGTTCGGTGTGATGGCTCAGGGTATCGCAGACGACGTGTCTACACTGACGCCATCCGTTGAGATGAAGCAGGCCATTTCAATTGCTAAATCGCGTTTCCAACAGCAAGAAAAAATGGTTGCGGAACCTGCAACGGAAAACGAAAAAGCCGAGTTGATGGTTCGTCTGGACGACAACAATCAAGCGCAACTAGTGTATCTGGTTGATTTCTTCGTTGCCGAGGATCACCCTGCGCGTCCTTTCTTTTTCATTGATGCGCAAACGGGTGAAGTACTGCAAACTTGGGATGGTCTGAACCATGCACAAGCTGACGGTACTGGCCCTGGCGGTAACACCAAAACAGGTCGTTATGAATACGGTTCTGACTTTCCTCCGTTTGTCATCGATAAAGTCGGCACTAAGTGTTCAATGAACAACAGCGCGGTAAGAACGGTTGACCTGAACGGCTCAACTTCAGGTAACACCACTTACAGCTATACCTGTAACGACTCAACCAACTACAACGATTACAAAGCCATTAACGGCGCATACTCGCCACTGAACGATGCCCACTACTTCGGTAAAGTGGTTTTCGATATGTACAAAGACTGGATGAACACCACACCACTGACGTTCCAGCTGACTATGCGTGTTCACTATGGTAACAACTACGAAAACGCGTTCTGGAATGGTTCATCCATGACCTTCGGTGATGGCTACAGCACCTTCTACCCGCTGGTGGATATTAACGTTAGTGCCCACGAAGTGAGCCACGGTTTCACCGAACAAAACTCGGGTCTGGTGTACGAGAATATGTCTGGTGGTATGAACGAAGCGTTCTCTGATATTGCAGGTGAAGCAGCAGAGTTCTACATGAAAGGCAGCGTTGACTGGGTTGTCGGTGCGGATATCTTCAAATCATCCGGCGGTCTGCGTTACTTTGATCAGCCTTCGCGTGACGGCCGTTCTATCGACCATGCGTCTGACTACTACAATGGCCTGAATGTTCACTACTCAAGTGGTGTATTCAACCGTGCGTTCTACCTGCTGGCTAACAAAGCGGGTTGGGATGTACGCAAAGGCTTTGAAGTGTTCACCCTGGCTAACCAATTGTACTGGACAGCGAACAGCACATTTGATGAAGGCGGTTGTGGTGTAGTGAAAGCTGCGAGCGACATGGGTTACAGCGTTGCAGACGTAGAAGATGCGTTTAACACGGTAGGCGTTAACGCGTCTTGTGGTGCAACTCCTCCTCCGTCTGGCGATGTACTGGAAATCGGTAAACCGCTGGCGAACCTTTCAGGTAACCGCAATGACATGACTTACTACACGTTCACACCAAGCAGCTCATCTAGCGTAGTGATTAAGATCACTGGCGGTACAGGTGATGCAGACCTTTACGTGAAAGCGGGTAGCAAGCCAACCACGACTTCTTACGATTGCCGTCCATATAAGTATGGTAACGAAGAGCAGTGTTCAATTTCAGCGCAAGCGGGTACTACGTATCACGTTATGTTGCGTGGTTACAGCAATTACGCTGGTGTAACTTTGCGTGCTGACTAAACTCAGAATGGAACCAGTGAAGGCGCACCTTAAGGTGCGCCTTTTTTGTATCAGGCGATCTGTGTAAACGTGACCTGATCGAAGTGAGGATTGGCCGCCAGCGCTTGCATGCTTTGTAAGGACTCGGTGGGCAACGTCTCATGGCCACTGGATGTTGCAATGACGATGGCCTCTTTTCGCTCTGTGGTGTATGTGGTATCGACCGCCGTCCCTTCCACAATCGCGCCGTTGAGCAGTTTGAGTCTGACTGGCAGGTGATAAAGGCAGGCAATCTCGATGTAATCGTACTGGCTGCAGGACATCATAGTAGGCTCCTAAGAGTAGAATATGGCCAGCCAGATCGTTTCCGTATTCGGATCTGTCCAACTGACGCGATGGCGTGTGTGAGCCGGAATATTGAGACAGTCTCCGGCACGTAGCGTTACTTCACGGTTGTCGGCGTATAGAATACGACCGGCACCAGCGAGCAAGAGCACCCATTCATGCTCAGTTTGATCGTACCAGTGATTGGGAGGCGAAGAGTGGCCTTTGGACACGATACGCTCAATACGTAAGGTGTCGTGGCGTAGCACATCTTCGAACACTTCTTCACTGAGGTCGACAGGCAGGTTCGCCAGTAAACTAAATGGTTGACTCATGACCCGCTCCGCGTTGGTGATTCAGATTCTGAAGTACTGTTTGCCATGTTTTGAGTGTGTGCTCGTCGAACAGATAAAACACGATCTCAAGGTCATGAAACTCTTCTTGCATACACGTGCGCAGAGCCTGGTACGCGGCGTCTTCAATCGGGTAACCGTAAACCCCGCAAGAGATCGCCGGAAATGCAATGCTGTGGCAATGATATTGCCGAGCCAGTCGCAGTGAGGCGGCATAGGCCGCTGTCAGCAAACGCGCAGGATCGGCACTTTGATGATAGATGGGGCCGACGGTATGAATGACATAACGTGCTGCCAGTGCGCCAGCCGAGGTAATGCGAGCTTCGCCTGTCGGGCAGCGGACACCTTCCACTGCCGGCACTTGACGACAAGCCTCCAATAGCGCTGGCCCTGCCGCACGGTGAATGGCGCCATCAACGCCACCGCCTCCCAACATCACCGGGTTGGCCGCGTTCACGATAGCATCGGTGGTGGCTGTTGTGATGTCTCCTTGCTGGAGGCGTAATGTACTCATACGCTATAACACCTCAGGGTTGGCGATATTGTGTGGTCGTTGCTCAGCATACGCCCGCACATTGTCAAACGCGTACCTAAAGTAAAGCTCATAACTGCCTTGTTCGACATAGCCAATATGAGGTGTGGCGACGACATTGGGCAGTGTTAACAACCATTGGTTGGTTGCATACGCCGGCTCCTGTTCAAACACATCAATTGCCGCCATTTTGCCCGGATGAGCGGACAGGGTGTCGTACAGCGCCTGAGGCTCGATAAGCTCAGCGCGGCTGATGTTAACCAGCAGAGCGTCTGGTTTCATTTGCTCAAGATTGTCCCGTGTGACGATATGACGTGTTGCGTCGTTCAGGCGTAGATGCAACGACACGATATCACAGTGCGTGAAAAACTGGTCACGGTCAGTAGCGGCTTGGTAACCCATGACTTGTGCTTTTTCACGTGATGCCTCACTACCCCAGATCATTACTTCCATGCCGAAAGCCGTGGCGTAACCTGCGACACGTTGTCCGATTTTCCCAAATCCCCAGATCCCCAGGCGTTTGCCCTCCAGTGTTCTTCCCAGAAACGGTTGTCCCGATTGTTGCCAGTGACCGTTTTGCAACCGGTTGATATAGCTGGGAATGTGTCGCATGGCGGCCATGATTAATGCCCAGCAAAGCTCTGAAGGGGCAACCGGCGATCCGACGCCTTCAGCAACGGCTACCCGGTAGCGGTTGCAGGCATCCAAATCGAGGTGGTTACTGATTTTGCCCGTCTGGCTGATGAGCTTCAAATTAGGCAGGCGTGAGAGCAGAGCGTCGTTAATGAGCGTCCGTTCTCGAATGAGCACTAAGACGTCGAATGATTGAAGCATATCCGCCAGTTTTTCGATGTCGGTTACCGTGTGATTAAACACCGTGACATCCATATCATGTAGCAGAGAGAAACACGCCAGATGACGAACCTGATCTTGATAATCGTCCAATACCGCAATACGCACAACAGACTCCTTGTGTCAGAAAAACAATGCGAGCAGGTTCTGAAATGCAACCAGTAACCTATCTGCCGCAATTGCGCGAATAATACGCCAGACGACAGTAGGTGGGTAGCGGATTGGCTGGTTTCATTTCTTGGGTTTGAGCTCGACCACGTTTCCTTCCGGATCCTGAATGTAAAGTGAGCGACCAAAACCTTCCGCGCCATATCGCTCGGCGAACTCAGAGACTTCAATGCCGTGCGAAATCAGGTAGTGCACCAGATCGGCTTCTTCCACTGGTGCCATTTGCAGACAGAAATGATCAATATTACGCCCATCCTGTTGGGGAGCCTGGCCGCCAAGTTGACCCAGTTCGCTGTCAATCGGCACGATGTCAATCAAGGCACTTCCGGCTCGCAGTTGGATCAGGCCAATATCGGGTGCCAGTTCACGTTCAATCGGACAACCCAGAACATCTCGATAAAACGTCAGCATGGCTTCAATGTTGCTCGTGCGTAAAACGATGTGATCCAGTCCGTGTATGTGAATCATGTCAGCTCCTTATCGAATCAGGTGAATCGCCAGTATCAGCATGATCAAGCCGATCACGATTTCAAAGACCTTCCAGGCTCTCGCATGGCGAAAAATTGGGATCAGTGCTTTGGCGCCGAACCCCAAGCTAAAGAAAAAGACGAATGAGGCCGTCATTGCGCCCACCGCAAACGGGATTTTCTGACCGTCATACTGAGTGGATACCGAACCAAGCAGTACGATGGTATCAAGATAAACATGGGGGTTAAGCCAAGTGAATGCAAGGCAGATCAAGGCTGTTTTAACAGCACTGTGCTTGGCGTCACCTGTCGGGTTCAGTGCATGGTTTTCCCGATATGCCGACAGAAAACTGCGCAGAGCATACCAAAGTAGAAACAGTGCTCCGGCATAACGGGCAACACTTTCAATCATCGGAAACGCGTTGACCATCGCGCCAAATCCGGCCACGCCAGCGGAGATCAATATTGCGTCCGAGAATGCGCACAGTGAGCTGCCGAATGCCTTGTTTAAGTACAAACGCATTTTGTGCGCCGATGGCCAAAATGAGTGACAAGCCGAGTGTAAATCCGGCGAGAGCAGCAGCAATCATGCCTGGTCGAGCGGTTCTTTCTGGTACTGGTTTTGCAGAATATACATGCGTTTCACGTCTTGATACTGGCCATTGATAAAGTATTCTTCCACCAGGTGGCCTTCTTCAATAAAGCCGCATTTCTGATAAAGGTGAATCGCTTTTTTATTTTCGACTGCAACCAGTAGGTAAATCTTGTGCAGGTTCAGTACCGAGAAGGAATAGTCCAGCGCACGCAATATCAATTCGGTGGCGAATCCACGCCCCTGATACGCTGGGGCGACAATGATCTGGAACTCTGCGCTTCGGTGGATGTAATTGATTTCAATCAGCTCCACCAGACCGATCAGGCTTTGGTTTTCGTCTTCAACGACAAATCGCCGTTCGGCATCATCGTGAATATGACGCTTATAGAGCTCTTCCAGTTCATCAAATGACTCATACGGTTCTTCAAACCAGTACGACATGATATTGCGGTTGTTATTAAGATCATGGATAAAGCGCAAATCGGAGCGTTCCAACGCGCGTAACTTCAGTCCACTGTTCATGGTCGAGGCCCTTGAAAAGAATATGCATAAACACTCGCTGCTATGGCAGCGAAACATCAGTTAAAAGCTCGAGCCCGGTTGCTGTAAGAAGGCCATCTCCTCGTCAGTGCTGAGCCGGCCGAGGATTTCGTTTCGGTGTGGGTATCGGCCAAAGCGGTCAATGATGGCTTTGTGTCGGAGCTCGAAATCGTAGTTGTACTCCAATCCGGGACAACTGAAAAGCTTCATAGCCTGTTCGTGAATGCGTCTGGACTCACTGTGCATAAATGGCATGTATAAAAAGCTTTTTTCGTCAGCGTTGAGGGCATCGTCCGCACCGGCTGCGATGGCTTCCTGTGCCAGAGCAAGAGCAAGCGGGTCTTGTGCGAACGCTCGGGGAGTATTGCGGTAAACATTGCGTGAAAACTGATCAAGAACGATGATTTCGGCCAGTCGACCATGCGGATTGCCGCGCCAGTTATACAATTCCGCCTGTGCCGCACTGTCGAGGACATCGGTAAAACGCTCGGTGATACGTTCATCCAGCGTGGGATCGCCGGAGAACCAGTCTTTCGATTCCAGTTCCTGAAACCAAAAATTGAGAATTTCCTGATACATAGCGCGTCCTTGAGTTTCCGTTTAACGATGTTTCATCCTAGGATGCAAATCGCACTTAAGTCAAAACTTCGGCTCGAATATGGGCTTAAGTGCGACGTTTCACTTAACGAAGATGTTTTCAGTACTGGTACAAACCATAGATATCCGACGAACAAAGCAGGGGCATTGCACCTTTGAGTTGTTCATCTGGCCAGTCCCACCATTGGATTTCGAGCAATATCGCCACCTCTTCGTCGGAGAAGCGATGACGAATATGGCGGGCAGGGTTGGAGCCAACAATGGAGTAAGGTTCAACATCTTTGGTCACAACGGCACGACTGGCAATCACGGCGCCGTCGCCGATCGTCACCCCTGGCATAATCATCGCTTCTGAGCCTATCCAGACATCATTACCGATGACCGTGTCGCCTGCGGGTTTAAAGGCATCCAGCGCCCCTTCAAATGCGGGATTTTCCTGATAAAAAAATGGGAAAGTCGTGGCCCAGTCAGTGCGATGACCCTGATTTCCCGCCATCATGAATACGGCGCCTGAGCCTATCGACACATAACGGCCAATGATCAATTTGTCCACGTCGGAGCGATCTGGCACAAGATAACGGACGCAGTCATCAAAGCTATGACGGTGATAGTAGCCTGAGTAGTAGCTGTGGTCGCCAACAATGATGTTGGGATTGGTGACTTGCTCTTTCAGGGATTTGCCAGCGAATGGACTTTCGAAATAGTTTTTCATTGCTGATTGATATCCTTGTTGTTGGTTCAGCGCCGAGTCTAAGGCGACTCGTCTGACAGCACAAACGATTTGTTATCAAAGCAATTTTTGTTTATTTCAGATCAATGGACACTGAGAAAATAAAAAAGGCCACACTGTGGCCTTTTTGTCCTTAGGGTAAGCTTAGCTGTTGCCTTTTTTGTCTTTCTTATCTTTGTTGTGGCCCTGACCTGGGTTGTCATCGCCGTGAACACTGCGGCTCTCGCTGTCCATCTGGCCTTTGCCTTTTTCCGGGTCACAATCTTCAGATTTGATCTTGATGTTATCGCCATCCATTTTCAGACAATCTTTACTGACTTCCATCTTGTCGGTAGAGATGGAAATATCGGCGTACGCCACTGAACAGGGCAGTAGCAGAGCTGCGAGTAAGAGTGATTTCTTCATGCTTTACCTGTTAAGGAGTTATTGAACGGAACTCCCTGAGTGTAGCAGACCCGATTTCAGCCCGTGTGCTTTGTGCCACAATACTCAGAAATGAGGCGTGCCAGCTTGTCTATCCCTTGTTGCCAGTGACGTTCATCCCGGTAGTGCGCGCAGCTGAGCCTTAGGGCGTTGCGAAAACCGTCTGATGTCGCAAACACGGTTCCGGGTAGCAGACTGATTTTGTGTTCATGACAGGCTCGGTAAAGGGCTTCGCTGTCAAACTCCCCATCGATGAGCAGCCAGGACAAGTAGCCACCGTCCGGTTGAGTCAGATAAAAGCGCTTGTGCAAATTAGAGTATCGGTTCAATGCGTCACTTAACTGTTGGTGCAATCGGCGTTGGTTGTGCTGATACGTCCGGCGCATTTTGTTGATGTGCTGGCGGTATTTGCCGGTTGTCAGAAACTCAGCTGCCGCGGATTGGATCAGGTTCTGACTGCCCATATTTTCACAGATCAGCAGTTTTTCAATCTCTGGCTGATAGCACCCGGCAATCAGCCAGCCAAGACGCAGACGTGAATCGAGCGTTTTAGAGAGGGAATTGACGTAGATGACCCGTTCGTCGCTGGCCAGCGCGGCCAGAGGTGCAATGCCCTCATCAAACGCCAAAGCGCCGAATACATCATCTTCGATGATAGGTATACCCGAAGAGGCGTCAAGCAAGGCCAATCGTTTCTCTAGTGGCATTCTGGCTCCGGTCGGGTTAGCGAAGTTGGGAGTCACCAGAATTGCACGAATGTCCCAGCGTTTGAGCGCCTTGGCAAGTGCGGTGGGATCCATGCCAGTTCGGACACAGCCGGGAATTTCTACGACCTGTAACCCAAGTGATTCCATCAACAACAAATTGCCGAAATAACAGGGAGATTCGACGGCAACAATATCGCCCGGCTTGGTTAACGCGCGCAGTACCAGACTGATGGCTTGCTGGGCTCCGTTGGTGACAGCGATATCGTCTAAAGTGGCGGGGACACCAAGATCCCGGCTGATCCTGACCAACTGCTGCAAGAGTAGATTATGTCCGGGAGGAAGTTGGTAGTGGCTTGGCATCTGACTTTGCAGGCGACTATGCCGGCCTATCGTAGCATAGAGGCTTTTGATGGCGGGCGTGTCTATATTGGGATGAGCGGATCCCAGCGGAAGACGCTCCTTATCTTCACGGTAGGTAAGGATCTCTTTAGATAGCGACAGTAAATCCACTCGTCTTGGCGGTTGTTGGGGAATCTGAGGGCTAGGTGTCGATTTGACTCGATAGCCTGACTTTTCGACTGCATAGACCACACCAGCGGCTTCCAGTTCTTGATACGCACGGATCACGGTATTTTTGCCGACGTTGAGCGTCTGGCTCAGTTGGCGAATGGACGGGAGCTTATCTTCCGCCCGGTAAAGCCCGCCATCGATGGCTTGTCTCAGATGGTATTCGACCATCAAATACTTGTTCGGAGTGTCCATTCTGTACCCATGTAAAATAAGTAAGCTGTACCTTTTAATATTTCTGTGCCCAACTAAAGTAACGTGAAACTGAGATGAAAAGCCAGAGGAAAGGACATGTTGGTTCGCTGTATTCCGTTTGTATTTGTGATTCTTTGGGCGTCTGGCTTTGTTGGAGCCAGGCTGGGTCTGCAGTACGCAGAGCCAGCCACGCTATTGACCATCCGAATGGTCTCGAATGTGGTGCTGTTTTGGTTGTTGATTTTGGTGTTGCGGCGGCGTATTCCGCGTGGGAAAGCTCTGTTGCACAGCGTGGTTGTCGGTGTCTTGATCCACGGATTTTACCTGGGAGGCACTTATCTGGCGATTGACTTGGGGATGCCTGCCGGGCTGAGTTCCTTGTTGGTCGGGACGCAACCGATACTGACTGCTTTATTATTGGTTCTTTTTACGACAGAGCGGTTTCGACGTTCTCAATGGCTGGGGTTAGCGCTTGGCTTTGTTGGGATCAGCTTGGTTCTGGCCGGGAATATGGCCTGGCAATCGGACCAGCACAAATGGCTGGCGATCGGGTTGTGTGTGGTGTCTCTGTTGGGGATCACGTTGGGTACTCTGTATCAGAAAAAATGGTGTAAAGGTTGTGACATGGTAGGCGGTGCGATGATCCAGTACCTGGCTGCCAGTACACTGTTTTTACCATATGCAATGCAGTACGAAACCATGCAGGTTGAATGGAACATGACGTTCATTCTCACCATTCTCTGGTTGGTGGTCGTGTTGTCCTGTGTCGCTATCTTGTTGCTCCTGTATATGGTGGAACATGGTGCCGCATCCAATGTGGCTTCGGTGTTCTATTTGGTGCCGCCAACCACGGCTATACAGGCTTGGTTGGTATTTGGTGAGTCGTTTGACCTTTTGGGCGCACTTGGTTTTCTCTTGTCTGCCTGCGCAGTGTATCTGGTAGTGCGTAAACCGCGGCTGGTGCCGGAGAAAACCTCGGAAGTGGTGGCGGCATCTTAGTGTGCAATTCAGGCGTTTGTCACCAATTGTTAGGTTACTCTCCACCGTGGGCCGCACAGTGCAGAGGCACCAGCATATCGCCCTTTAGAGTAAGTTACAGCATACGCTCACCCAATATAATGGAGGTTTGTTCTAAATTGTTTGGGATACATGGTGCCAAAACCCGATCGAATGACCGCAATGCAACAATTGATTGATGAGGTCAAAGCCACTTTGCCGATTTATGCTCCAGAGACGTTTGTGTGCGGTCCGCAAGGTAGTTGCCTTGGGTGCCCGAAAAAACTGCTTGAAATGGTGGAATCTGAACTGTGTTATTGGGAGTCGGCATTGAGAAGGGGCGTCATACCCCAGTTCGATGAGATTCGACGGTTTGGCAAGCTGTGCTTGAGTGTGCGTCGCGCGCTGCTGCGAAATCAGATTCCTTTGCTGCAAAAGAAAAAGCCCTGACCAACGTGGCCGGGGCTGAAAAAAGTAGTGTCAAAGTGACAGTGGTTACATAACTTAATCGGGTTTATTCTAAGTGGGTTTCGATAACGCTTTGTTTGGATTACGTTAATATTCAATCAGAAAGCGGTTGAAAGCATGATTGTTTGCTGAAGAGTTCGGGAGTATGCTTGGCGGGTAAATAGGGGAGAATCATGGCACGTCCTAAAAAACAGCGCACCATCTGCGCGCGCCCACCATACAGCTGCTACAAGCCCAACGGCGTACCCATGACGGAGTTAAGTCAGGTCGAGTTATTGTCGGAAGAGTTTGAAGCTTTGCGTCTGGCCGATCTTGAAGATTTGAGTCAACAGCAGGCAGCAGACCAAATGCACGTCTCCCGTCAGACTTTTGGCAACATCGTAAAGCGTGCCCGTCATAAAGTGGCTTTGGCTCTGGTTCAGGGACAGTCACTGCATTTCCGCTTCGAGGACTAATGAGCGCGAGAGCGCTTGTCAGGCTCTTGTATCTGATACAAGGTCTTTGATTTCTCCTCATTTTCGCAACTGGTTTTACAATCGCAGACTTTGTCGACACCAATCTGGTTAAGACCTCCACAGCTCCCTTTGATACTGGCGCGGTGAAAGATAACGCCCAGTGCCATAAGCGCGATGATGCCCACGAATGCCAAAAACGCAATGATGAACTCAGTCATTGATCCGCTTTCCCCCGTTAATCTGCGTCAACTCGACCGGTGAGGATAAAGGCTGTAGTCGGTTTGGTGATACGCCCATTCTGCATGCCTGTTGCCGGCGAGATTGCCGGGTTTCCTCACTATTCAGTGTAGTTAATTCAGCGAGGTTCAGCTCTTTTGGCGCTGTTTTCCGGTGACAGTGCCATACTGCAAGGTTTCGCTGGCGCAGTTTGATAAACATATGCTCGCCGATGTGACGCACGACTACGCCGTCTATACCGGAGGCGGCCAGTTGAGTAAGCAGTTCCGCTTTTCCCCGGCAGCCTGAAGTGCGAACGGCAGGATTGATAAAGCGGCGTAGTTCACCCAACTGCGTATCATAGATCATAAACTGCTGTGCTTTACTAAAATGAGCGGAGATAACGCCGCGATGCAATGGAAGAGCGATTTTCATGTGTTTTTCTCCTGTAAGAGCGTTCAGGAGCACAGTACGAAAATTATTAGCATATGCCAATAACTGGAATTGAAAACTTAGACTGCGGAAACATGAGACGTAAAAATGGCAATAAAAAAACCGGGGAACGCCCCGGTTATTGTATTGATATGAGTTGTACACAAGAGACTAGAAAATGCAGTGTTTGGTGAAGTCTTTGGCTTCGTTTGTTGTCCAGTCACCTTTCGGCTTTTCTTTCATATCGTTGCACCAGGCTTCGCTGCCCACTTTTGTACAACCAAACAAAGTGGCACTCATTAACAACATTGCTGCCAATTTTTTCATTTTCTTCTCCATTTTATCCAACGGTTAGGTGTGCGGCTGACTTTAGGTAGCAACCCGTGCAGCTTCGTCAGGGGGATGTCAATATTCAGCACAATCAGAGTATTGCGACAGAATTGGCTGACCAATATACCCTTAATTGCAACATCGATCAGAAGATACAGTGTTTCGCGTAGCTGGTGGCTTCGTTTGCGCTCCAGTCACCTTTCGGTTTTCTGTCCATATCTTCACACCAGGCTTGGCTGCCAATCTCATTCTGAAAAACGCAGTATTGGGCGAAGTCAACTGCGTTCTGACCTGTCCATTCCGTTTTTGGCTTGTCTCTTAGTGCACTGCACCAGTTTTTGCTACCGACTTCATCACTGCAGGCCGATAAGGCACCAACCGTTAACAGTAAAACAACCAGTTTTTTCATTGTTCGGATTACCCTGTATTAAGCAATGTCCGCTACTATACCGAAAATATTAGTTTCAATGTTAACACCCGGCCAATTCCCATCTCACTGATATGATTGTCAGTGAAAAGGATCACTTTTTCAGCGTCCGTGAGTCACCATTGGCAGATCCGAGTCACATATTCGAGACGGTTGAGATGCAACAGCATTTATTCACGTTAGTATGACATCGAAACGTTTCGATGAGTTTTCTGACAATAACATTCAACCACTGAAAAACTCTTTGTTGTCTTAACGTACCGGTGAATCCAGACGGGTTTCTGCCGCTTAATCAAGGTGAATACATGAAAAAAAGTACCCTCATCAACTCAGAGCTGTCTTATTTGGTTGCCACGTTGGGCCATACCGACGAAATCACGATTTGTGATGCTGGTTTGCCGATTCCGGATCAAGTACAGCGGATCGATCTCGCGTTGACTCACGGCATTCCGGGATTCATCGAAACCGTGCGTGTCGTCCTGTCCGAGTCTCAGATTGAAGGGGTTGTGATTGCCAGAGAGTTCGAACAGGTCAGCCCGGAACATCATCGGGCACTGATCAACGAGCTGGAGCACGAACAGGAAAGTACCGGACGTGAGATCACCGTTCAGTACTTATCACATGATGATTTTAAGCAGCGTACCCACCAGAGCCGGGCAGTGGTTCGTACTGGTGAATGTACGCCGTATGCCAACGTGATTTTTCAGGCCGGTGTGGTGTTTTAAATCCGTATTGAAACGATTGGGAATTCTCTATGACTCAAGCGATATTACAGCTCAGCGAGATTGAAAAAGCCTTTCCTGGTGTCAAAGCGCTCGACAAGGCCAGCCTGAAGGTTTATCCGGGCCGCGTAATGGCCCTGATGGGGGAAAACGGTGCCGGAAAATCGACCTTGATGAAAGTTTTGACGGGGATCTATTCACTGGATGCCGGTTCGATTTCGTACCAAGGGCAACCGGCGGCATTTAAAGGGCCGCGAGATTCTCAGCAGGCTGGAATCAGCATTATTCACCAGGAACTGAACCTGATACCAGAACTGACCATTGCTGAAAACATATTTCTCGGCCGCGAATTTACCAGTGCATTGGGCCGGATCCAGTGGGACAAAATGTACGAGCAAGCCGATCAACTGCTGGCGCGTCTGAATGTGCGGCACAGTGCCAAAACACTGCTCGGCGAGCTTAGCCTGGGTGAGCAACAAATGGTCGAAATCGCTAAAGCGCTGTCGTTTGAATCCCGCGTGATCATCATGGACGAGCCGACCGATGCGCTTACGGATACGGAGACAGACTCTCTTTTCGCCGTGATCCGGGAGCTGCGTGAGCAAGGTTGCGGGATTGTGTACATTTCTCACCGACTGAAAGAGATCTTTGAAATTTGTGATGACATCACGGTGCTTCGCGACGGCAAATTCATCGGTGAGTGTCAGGTGTCAGATACCAACGAGGATGGCCTGATTGAAATGATGGTCGGGCGCAAACTGGAAGAGCAATACCCGCGTATTGATGTGACACATGGTGACGTCTGCCTGGAAGTGGAAAGGTTAACCGGGGCGGGCGTGAAAGACGTGAGCTTCACGTTGCAACGAGGCGAAATTCTTGGAATTTCGGGGCTGATGGGCGCTGGGCGTACGGAACTAATGAAGGTGATTTACGGTGCTCTGGCGAAGCAAAGTGGTGTTGTCCGTCTTGACGGTGAAGAGATCAACCCGACGTCACCACAAGGTGGCTTGGCGAGCGGTATCGCTTACATTTCGGAAGACCGTAAAGGCGATGGCCTAGTGCTGGGGTTGTCGGTGAAAGAAAACATGTCACTGTGCGCGCTCGATCAACTGAGCCGGGGTTGTCAGATTCGTCACGCTGATGAAATCATGGCCGTGGAAGACTACATCGGCTTATTCAATATTAAAACACCGTCGCGTGACCAGATCATCGGTAACTTGTCGGGAGGGAATCAACAGAAAGTCGCGATTGCCAAAGGTTTAATGACTCGCCCGAAAGTCCTGATTCTGGATGAGCCAACGCGCGGAGTTGACGTCGGCGCCAAAAAAGAAATCTACCAACTGATCAATAAATTTAAAGCGGCGGGGATGAGCATCATTCTGGTGTCATCGGAAATGCCAGAAGTGCTGGGCATGAGTGACCGTATTTTGGTGATGCATGAAGGTCGCATCAGTGGCGAGTTTGATGCCGTTGATGCCGATCAGGAAAAACTGCTGGCGTGTGCAGTAGGTAAAATGATTAACGAGGAAGCAGCATGAGTACCAATACCATGAGCAAACCACAACCAGCCAGCACAAAGAAGCTGTTTAGCAAAGAGTGGCTGATTGAACAGAAGTCGCTGATAGCACTGTTATTTTTGATCATTGTCGTATCGTTTCTGAACCCCAATTTCTTTACCGTCGACAACATTCTCAACATTCTACGCCAGACGTCAGTCAATGCCATCATCGCGGTGGGGATGACCTTGGTAATTCTGACCGCAGGCATTGATTTGAGCGTCGGATCCGTTCTGGCACTGTGTGGCGCGCTTGCCGCCAGCCTGATAGCGATGGAAGTGCCTGTCTTGATCGCGGTACCAACGGCACTGCTCGCGGGGGCGGCTCTGGGCGCAATCAGCGGCATTATTATCGCAAAAGGGAAAGTGCAGGCTTTCATTGCCACTCTGGTGACGATGACGTTATTGCGTGGCGTGACCATGGTTTACACCGACGGACGTCCAATTTCTACTGGTTTTACTGATACGGCGGACGCGTTCGCCTGGTTCGGTACCGGATACGCACTGGGAATTCCGGTCCCTGTCTGGCTGATGGTGATTGTGTTCGCCGCTGCCTGGTATCTGCTCAATCATACTCGTTTTGGCCGCTATGTTTATGCGCTGGGCGGAAACGAATCGGCGACCCGTTTATCTGGCATTAATGTCGACCGTGTGAAAATCGGGGTATACGCCCTGTGTGGTTTGCTCGCAGCGCTGGCAGGCATCATTGTGACCTCACGTTTGTCTTCGGCCCAGCCAACCGCGGGTATGGGGTATGAACTCGACGCCATCGCGGCGGTGGTACTGGGTGGTACCAGCCTGATGGGCGGTCGTGGACGTATCATGGGAACCTTGATTGGTGCGCTGATTATCGGTTTCCTGAACAATGCACTTAACTTGCTCGACGTGTCTTCCTACTACCAGATGATTGCCAAAGCTGTGGTCATTCTTCTGGCGGTACTGGTCGATAATAAAAATAAATAAATCAATACGATATCTGGTTGGGGCAGACGCTCCAACCCACCCTGCAACAAAGGACTATAACGATGAAAAAACTGGCAACTCTTATCTCTGCTGCACTCCTTTCTTCCACCGTTTCTGTTGCTGCTCAGGCACAGGACACAATGGCGATTGTGGTATCGACACTGAACAATCCGTTCTTTGTCACCATGAAAGACGGCGCGGAAGCCAAAGCCAAGGAACTGGGGTATAACCTGATTGTTCTGGACTCGCAAAACGACCCGAGCAAAGAACTGTCAAACGTTGAGGATCTGACCGTTCGTGGCGTTAAAGCGATTCTGATCAATCCAACCGACTCGGATGCGGTGTCCAATGCCATCCGAATGGCAAACCGCTCTAAGATTCCGGTACTGACACTGGACCGCGGTGCGAGCCGAGGTGAAGTGGTTAGCCATATTGCATCGGACAACGTGGTCGGTGGAGAAATGGCGGGTCATTTCATCATGGAAAAAGTGGGTGAAAAAGCCAAAGTCATCCAGTTGGAAGGCATCGCAGGAACCTCGGCGGCACGTGAGCGTGGAGAAGGCTTTATGAATGCGGTAAAAGGCAGCAACATGGATCTGCTCGCCAGTCAGCCTGCGGACTTTGACCGCACCAAAGGCCTCAACGTAATGGAAAACCTGCTGGCTGCGAATCCGGATGTTCAGGCCGTATTTGCTCAAAACGATGAAATGGCGTTGGGTGCACTGCGTGCGGTTCAGGCTTCAGGTAAAGACGTCATGATCGTGGGCTTTGATGGCACGGAAGATGGTATTGCGGCGGTTAATCGCGGCAAACTGGCGGCAACCATCGCGCAGCAACCGGACTTGATCGGTGCGTTGGGCGTTGAAACGGCCGACAAAGTTCTCAAGGGCGAGAGCGTGGATGAGTATATCCCAGTGCCGCTTAAAGTGGTCACGAAGCAGTAACCATTATGCCCCGCACCACAAACGTGCGGGGCATTTCTGACCCTCGACAGGGTCGATACTTGTGCGTGTTTACGAGGACGTACAAGTATCACTCCTGTTTCTCTATTGTTTAAAGGTTCTCAGAACCGAGGATAACCGAATGAATAAACTCGTTGTGTTAGGTAGCGTGAACGCTGACCATGTTCTTCAAGTGCCTTCATTTCCTCGCCCCGGCGAGACGCTGCATGGTCATAATTACCAGGTGATTCCGGGTGGTAAAGGCGCCAATCAGGCGGTGGCGGCAGCGCGTCTGAAAGCCGACATCGGTTTCATTGCCTGTGTCGGAGATGATGCGTTTGGCATTAACATTCGTGAAAGCTTTAAGTGCGATGGCATGAACACGGAAGGGGTGAAAATGCAGCCGAACTGCCCAACCGGTATCGCCATGATTCAGGTTGCTGACAGCGGTGAAAACAGCATCTGTATTTCTGCCGAAGCGAACGCTCGTCTGACGGCTGAGATGATTGAGCCGGATCTGGAGCGAATCCGTCAGGCCAGCTATCTGCTCATGCAACTGGAAACACCTTTAGACGGCATTGAGAGAGCCGCTCAAGAAGCCAAATCGCACAAGACCAATGTGATCCTGAACCCGGCTCCGGCGCGTGAATTGCCAGATGACTTACTCAACTGCATTGATGTGATCACACCGAATGAAACAGAGGCTGAAGTCCTGACCGGCATAACCGTGACAGACAATGCAACTGCGCAACAAGCTGCGAATGCACTACACCGCAAAGGGATTGAAATCGTATTGATCACGTTGGGCGCGAAAGGGGTCTGGTTGAGTCAGAATGGGCGTGGTGAACTGATCTCTGGCTTTGCGGTAGAGCCCGTGGATACGACCGCCGCTGGCGATACGTTTAATGGGGCATTAGTCACTGGTTTATTGGAAGATATGCCTTTAGAATCAGCCATTAAGTTTGCTCATGCTGCGGCTGCCATTTCTGTCACCCGTTTCGGAGCCCAGACTTCGATACCCAATCGTCAGGAAGTCGAAGTGTTTTTGGCAGCCCATCAGTCATAAATAGGAGAATAACATGGCAACGATGAAAGACATCGCAAGACTCGCAGGGGTTTCCACTTCCACCGTCAGCCATGTTATCAACAAGACCCGATACGTCAGCGAAGCGATCTCTGAACGGGTCAATCAAGCCGCCAAAGAGCTGAACTACGCTCCTTCTGCTTTGGCCCGCAGCCTGAAAATCAACCGGACTCAAACCATCGGTATGCTGGTGACCACGTCAACTAATCCATTTTTTGGTGAAGTTGTGAAAGGGGTTGAGCGCAGCTGTTACCAAAAAGGTTACAACCTGATTTTGTGTAACACCGAAGGCGACAACGAGCGGATGAAAACGTCGATCGATACCTTGTTGCAAAAACGTGTCGATGGCTTGTTGCTCATGTGTTCGACGTTGGAAGGGGAGCGTATTGATGTCTTCGAACGTTATCCGGATATTCCGGTGGTGGTTATGGACTGGGGGCCAATGCTGTTTGCCAGTGACAAAATCCAGGACAACTCCTTGCGCGGTGGATACATGGCCGCCAAACACTTAATTGAAAGTGGTCACCGGGACATTGGTTGTATTACCGGGCCGTTGATCAAGCATCAGGCGCAGATGCGTTACGAAGGCTACAAACGGGCCATGAATGAAGCCGGTTTGGAATTCAAAGCGAACTGGATAGTCGAGTCGGACTTCGAATGCGAAGGGGGGTATGAGGCTTTCAACAAAATGCTGGCAAAAGGGCCATTGCCCAGTGCGATTTTCGTGTGTAATGACATGATGGCAATGGGGGTGATCAACGCCGCCAGTCAACACGGCATCCGTATTCCTGAGGATCTATCTCTGATCGGCTATGATGATATCCATATCGCGAAATTCATGACGCCACCACTGACCACTATCCACCAGCCCAAATACCGCCTTGGTCAGGCGGCGGTCGATACCCTGCTGAATAAACTGGACAAAGTGACGAATGAACCACAAGTTGTGCAACTTGAACCGACCTTAGTGGTGCGTGACAGCGTTAAAGCCCTGCGCTAAAGCTGTTCGAGGCTCCTTTTCAATTCTTCTGCGATCAATGTAAGGTCTGCACTTGGCTGGGCTAACGTCACCGCGCAAATATCCGCACGTATCTGCTCCTTTAAAGCAACAAAACGCACGTTGCTCCAGCTAAGCCCCTGGTAACTGGCGGGCACCACTGACAGCAACTCGCTGGTGGCCACCACAGCGACCACGGTATTGGGCTCAATCACCTGTTGAACGACATCGGGTGTAAAACCGAGTTGCTCGCAATGACGAATGATGAGATCCGTCGACGCGGAGTTGTGCTGACTGAGCATGACAAAGCTTTCCTGTGTCAACTCCTTGAGAGAGAGTTGCGTTTTGCCGCTCAGCGGATGATGCGCGGGCAACGCCACAACCATATTCTCTTCGAGCAGCGTGACACATTGAAGGTGTGGTGAGCGCTGGGCATCGGCGTATCGCACCAGCCCCATGTCGATGCGATGATCACGCAATGCAGTCAGTTGTTGGCTGGGGGCGGATTCCAGCAGGTTGATACGGATGTGCGGATGTTGCCGACTCAACTGACCGAGCGCTTCACCGAACCCAGCCCAAAAGATCGAACTCATTAATCCCAGGTGAATGGATTGTATATCCTGACGCGCGACTTGCTGCACTTTATTCAGCGAGCGATCAAATTGGTCAAACAGAGAAACACATTCATTGCGCAGTTGCGCGCCCGCAGGTGTTAACCGAACATTGCGAGAATCTCGCTCAAACAGATCGCTCCCTAGCAGCGTCTCAAGCTCTTTGATTTGTGTGCTGAGCGGTGACTTGGTGATGTTCAATTGCTCGGCGGCCCGGCTGAAGTGTCCGGTTTCGGCGACCTTTAGAAAATAACGCAGCATTTTCAGGCTGATACGATTAGATAGCGACGACATGATACGCACTTTACTGAGTTAACCGTTGTGAATATTAGAACAAATGTGCTGAATTTAGAAATATAAACAGTACGGTTGGTGCGCTAGAGTAGGGAGGTGTGAAACAATATTGGGTAACTCAGAATGTCGTACGATCCTGTTGATAAAGCGCTTGAAACTATTTACGCCAGAAAGCCGGGCTTCCAGCCTCGTGTCGGATTTATTCTTGGCTCCGGACTGGGCGTGATTGCCGATGCGCTTGAAGAAAAAGTGGTGATCCCATACGAAGAGCTGGCGGGCTTTCCGGTCAGTACCGTTGAAGGCCATTCGGGCGAACTGGTGCTGGGCAAAATGAATGGTGTCGATGTGGCGTGCATGAAAGGACGAGGCCACTACTACGAACATCAGTCGATGAAAGTGATGACCACGCCGGTACGAACCTTCAAGCGTTTGGGGTGTGAATTTATGCTGGTCACCAACGCTGCTGGATCGCTGCGTCCGGAGCGAATTGACGTTGGCTCGCTTGTGGTGTTCCATGACCACATCAACACCATGCCAGAGTCTCCGATGACCGGGCCAAATGATGACGCGTATGGCCCGCGTTTTTTCAGTCTGGCCAATGCATATGATCGTACGCTACGCGAAGAGGTGCTACAGGTGGCTGAGCAACAAAGGATCCATCTGAACCAGGGGGTGTTTGTTTCCTACACTGGCCCTAACTTCGAGACGGCGGCCGAGATTCGTATGATGCAGATCATCGGTGGTGATGTGGTTGGTATGTCGGTGGTGCCGGAAGTCATCTCGGCGGCACATTGTGGCTTACCGGTACTGGCTGTGTGCGCCATTACCAACATGGCGGAAGGGCTTGGTGATGTGCCATTGTCTCATGAGCAGACCCTGCGTTGTGCCAGGCTGGCAGAAAAAGACTTTATCGCTTTGATCCAAGCGTTTATGACTCAGCATTTTTCATCCTGAATGCCCTGATTGGCAATGGAAAGAGCGCCCGCTGTGGCGCTCCTTTTTATGCTTACTGGTCAACCGGGACGGGGGGCGGATTGGTCGTCCACTCTTCGCGAGTCAGATAGTTTTTTCCCCCCGATTTTATTAGCGGGCTGTTGTTGTCGACGATAGATAAATCATCCGGTGTGACGGTGCCCATGTAATACCATTGAGGTGTTTTGGTCAGATAGCGGAAACGACTGTCTGCAACGCCTGGTAAATAGTTGGCGTTGGCAAACGATCCGTTGGCGACGGTGGTGGTTCTCGTCGGGTAATAATCGGCGCCCACGCTAATCAATACTTTGGCGTTATCAATGGTGCGGGCAGCCTCTGGCCCATCAGGTATAAGCCAGGCTTTCATACGCACAAATGCGCCAATGACGTTACTGCCATCGATACCGATGATATCGGTTCCGCCATGAATGGGATAATGGTTGCTGCTCAGCGTGTATTCTTTTGCGCCAGTGTCTGATGCTTTGTAGGGAATATCGCGGATGTAATCCACCATGTTGGATGAGAAGTAGGCTGCCCATATCACTGGTGCCATCTCCGGTGTGATATGTTCCCATTTTGCCGTCGCCGGGTTCATTGAAGCGTCCTCTGAGCGCAATAACCAGATATCCGAGTCGCCGACCGCCACCCGTACATTGTGAACCTGGTTATCTTGTGCTTCAAAAACAGTAAACCATTGGGTCATGGCATTCCAAGGTTCAGCGGTGGTCATCGACTTGTCGATAATAGCGTCTGACCAATAAGCCGGCGCTGCGTCTCCGCGCGGAATGCCTTGTACAATCGCGGCTCCTTTTGACCAACCGGTATGACTCGGGGCGTTATACAATGGTGCATCATTAGGTAAAGCCATCGCGGCATAAGTGTCACAGGCGACGATATGGTTGGCGTAAGACATAAAAGATAGCGAGCTGAGCAACCCTAACCA
>NZ_WXWP01000354.1:0-21255 GCF_009904765.1 Vibrio sp. V39_P1S14PM300 | reverse complement strand
TGAGTTGTCCCTCTAGGTACGGATTTAGGTGGCTTGAATGACCACGCAACCAAAAATTATTGGTAATAAAGTATATATCAAAAGGAAAACTTTGCTTAGAGCTGGTGCTGATAGGCAGACTCGAACTGCCGACCTCATCCTTACCAAGGATGCGCTCTACCACCTGAGCTATATCAGCACTCTAAATTGAGTGGAGCGGGCAGCGGGAATCGAACCCGCATCATCAGCTTGGAAGGCTGAGGTAATAGCCATTATACGATGCCCGCAACACGTAACTCTGAGAGCTATTTCCTTTGGAATATGGTGGAGGGGGACGGATTCGAACCATCGAAGGCAGTGCCGGCAGATTTACAGTCTGCTCCCTTTGGCCACTCGGGAACCCCTCCAAATTTTCGCCATTCTCACTACTATAAAGGAGAGAATGGTGCCGACTACCGGAATCGAACTGGTGACCTACTGATTACAAGTCAGTTGCTCTACCTACTGAGCTAAGTCGGCATAAGTGGTGCGCATTCTATTGAATGATTTTCAGGGTTGCAAGAGCAAAAGCGAAAAAATTGTGGATTTTGCCAAAAATCAGCGTGTTTGCTGATTTTTCACGCAAATTTCGTCTTTTAAGGCATTTCTGCAGCCTAAGTCGTTTGCATTATCGGCTCCTTGTTGTATGTTCGCTCCTCTTATTATTTCGATTTCGACAGAGTAGCTTATGAGTCCTTATCTTTCTTTCGGCCGTCATCAATGGGCAGAACGACGTAACTCTGTTCCTATGACGCTTTCTGAAGACGACTTGAAAGAGCTGCAGGGCATCAACGAAAACCTGACCATGAAAGAGGCTGTCGAAATCTATTTGCCGTTGTCGCGTCTGCTCAATTTGTACGTCGCCGCCCGCCAAAGCCGCAATACTGTGCTGAACCAGTTTCTGGGGAACACCCATGTCGCTCCGCCGTTCGTGATCGGCATTGCTGGCAGTGTTGCTGTCGGTAAAAGCACGACAGCCCGTTTGCTCAAAGCGCTGTTGTCTCGCTGGGAAAACCACCCGAAGGTCGAGCTGATCACCACCGATGGATTCCTCCATCCGAACCGGGTGTTGTTGGAGCGCGGGATTATGAAGAAAAAGGGCTTCCCGGAATCGTACGACATGAAACGTCTGGTGCAGTTCGTTTCCGACGTTAAGGCCGGCAAGCCGAATGTGATTGCCCCTGTCTATTCACACCTGACGTATGACATTACTGATGAAGTGAAAGTGGTCGACCAGCCAGACGTACTGATCATCGAAGGGCTAAACGTCCTGCAAAGCGGGATGGACTATCCCCACGACCCCCACCGGGTGTTTATTTCCGATTTTCTCGATTTCTCGCTCTACGTCGATGCCGAAAGCGAGCTGATCCAAAAATGGTACGTTGAACGCTTTTTGAAATTCCGCCAGGGCGCGTTTACCAAACCCGGCTCCTACTTCAGTCACTATACTCAATTAACCGAACAGGAAGCTGTCGACAAAGCACGGAACATCTGGCAATCGATCAACGGCATTAACCTGCAGCAAAATATCTTACCCACCAAAGAGCGGGCGCAGCTTATTCTGCGCAAAGGCGCGAATCATACCGTAGAAGAAATCCTGCTGCGTAAATAAAACCAAGCCCGGGCACGACCGGGCTTGTTGTTCTCAATGCGGCGCTCTGCCGTAACGGTTGTCCCCGTCACTGCCGCGCAAAAAACCACACTCGACCAGGATCCAGGCACCGCACAGCAGCGACGCCAGAGAAATCAGCGTCTGCCATAAATCCGGCTGCGCCATCTGAGTCGGCTCGCCGACCGGCACCGCCAGACGCGCCACCACCAGCGGCACGTTCAACAGCAACCACCAGCTTGATTTGTCCCGGTCATGCCAGCGTTTCGCAGTGATCGCCAGATCCGGGATCAGCACCAGCAACAAAAACACCGGCAACACCAGATGCGCGATGCCGGGAAACAGTTTATTGACCGCGGCAGCAAACAGCACAATCGCGGCGTAATACGCCAGATTCCACAGCCAGTAAGTCTGACGCCCCACCCGGCCCTGGAAAGAAAATAACAATTGTTGTATCGACATCGTTTTCACCTGCAGAATATTCACGCCCCGGAAATCGTATCTCCAGAAGCAACGGTTTAGTTTACCACTTTCTGAAAACAGGCTTTATCCATATCACGAATATTCACCGTCAGACTACGAACATGGCTGGCTTGCCTTTGCAGGGTATCGATCAATTGGCGGGACAAGTCACGTTTCTGCTCTTCAGTACGCCCTGCCAAGAGCTCAAAACTGAGGTGGATAAAATCAACACTGTCCCCTTCTTCACCAATCAACCAGTCATTGATGCGCACGGCGCGGGATTTGACGGACGCTAGCTCAAACAAACCGCTTTTCAACGCGACCTGATGTAAATCGTCCAGCAATCCGGGAATATTGACGCGCTCTTCCACTGAGTTTGAGTATTCCATGACAAGGTTGGGCATTGTGCTTCCTTACTGTTATTTCGCAAAGTATTGTCGTAAACCGAGCCTCAGTAATAGCAAGTCGGGCGGCAAAATCCGAGCACTGCACTATGATTCTGTTTACCAGATCACTCGCAAGCGGTCGCGACATTCCATAAAGACATGACTGGAATCATGATCTGGCCGATTTATTCTGTTATATTCTTTCGCAATTACGTTGATTTTTTACATTCATACACTTTTTACATTAAAGATAAGGGAGATATTCCTATGCGTCGTCCTGTAGTGATGGGTAACTGGAAACTGAATGGCAGTAAAGCAATGGTCACTGAACTGCTGACTGGTCTGAATGCGGAACTTGAAGGCGTGACTGGCGTTGACGTAGCGGTTGCTCCACCCGCACTGTACCTGGATCTGGCTGAGCGTCTGATCGCAGAAGGCGGCAACAAAATGATCCTGGGTGCACAGAACACTGACCTGCACAACAGTGGCGCGTACACGGGCGACATGTCTCCAGCCATGCTGAAAGATTTCGGTGCTTCTCACATCATCATCGGCCACTCTGAGCGTCGTGATTACCACAAAGAATCAGACGAGTTTGTTGCTCAGAAATTCGCGTTCCTGAAAGAAAACGGCCTAACGCCGGTATTCTGTATCGGTGAAACGGAAGCACAAAACGAAGCGGGCGAAACCGAAGCCGTATGTGCACGTCAAATCAATGCAGTGATCGACGCCTACGGCGTTGACGCTCTGAACGGCGCCATCATCGCTTACGAACCAATCTGGGCAATCGGTACTGGTAAAGCCGCAACAGCTGACGATGCACAACGCATTCACGCGTCTATCCGTGCTCTGATCGCCGTTAAAGATGCAGCGGTTGCAGAACAAGTCATCATCCAGTACGGCGGCAGCGTGAAACCAGAAAACGCAGAAGCTTACTTTGCACAGCCAGACATCGACGGTGCCCTGGTTGGCGGCGCATCTCTGGACGCGAAAAGCTTTGCAGCAATCGCCAAAGCTGCGGCAAAAGCCAAAGCGTAAGCGCGATTCGAACCAAGTTCGAATAGAGAAGGCCGGCATTTGCCGGCCTTTTTTGTTTCTGGTTTGTCTCCGACACAGGTTGCGAGTATCCTAGCTTTTTTCTCCAGCTGCTGTACCACCTATGCACGATAAACACGGCCTGCTCACGGCCCCCATTCCCGATGTGCTGCGTCAAATGACCGTACCGATGATCTTCGGCATGGTGGCGATCCTGATGTTTAACCTGGTGGACACGTTCTTTATTTCCCTGCTCGGTACCCAGGCGCTGGCTGCGATCAGTTTTACTTTCCCGGTCACGTTCGCGGTGAACTGCATCACCATGGGCATCGGTATGGGACTGTCTACTAGTATCGGCCGTTTGCTCGGTCAGGGGGATACCAAACATGCCGCTCGGGTTGCCAGCCATGGTCTGTTACTGGCGGTAGTGCTGGTAATGCTGGCGTCCGCTCTGGGACTGGTGAGCATCGACCCGTTGTTTCTGGCCCTTGGCGCCGATGAAACCCTTCTGCCCTTGATCCACCAGTATATGGACATCTGGTATCTGACCATCCCACTGCTGGTGATCCCGATGGCGGGCAACAGCGTGATCCGCGCCACTGGCGACACTAAAACCCCAGCGAAGATCATGATGCTGGCTGGTTTGATCAACGGCATTCTCGACCCTCTGTTGATCTTTGGCTATGGGCCTTTTCCGGAGCTGGGCATTCGCGGCGCCGCTATTGCCAGCGCGATGAGCTGGCTCGGTGCCTTAATTGGCTCGTTGTATATCTTGCTGCAACGCGAGAAGCTACTGGCGATGCCCAGCCTGTCGCGGCTGCTGCCCGACTGGCAACAAATCCTCAAAATCGGTACCCCCGCAGCGCTGTCCAATGCCATGAACCCACTGGCCGGTGCGGTCCTGATGATGCTGCTGGCCTCACACGGCACCGCCGCCGTTGCCGCGTATGGCGCCGCGCAACGCATTGAGTCAATTTTGATCCTGGTTCTGATGTCCCTGACCTCAGCTTTGACGCCGTTTATGGCGCAAAACTTCGGCGCCGGGAATCCGCAGCGCAGTTTTGGTGGTCTGTTTCTGAGCATGCGCTTTTCAATCGCGTTTCAGTTTTTGGTGTTTCTCGCCATGGTGCCGCTCAGTGTTCCTCTGGCGGCGTTGTTTTCTCAGGAGCAAGCGGTGCGCGATCTGCTGTGGCACTACTTGTTGGTGGTGCCATTCAGTTATGGTTTTCAGGGTACCGTGATGATGCTGGTGTCCGGATTGAATGCGTTGCACAAACCGCTCAATGCTTTCCAGTGGAGCTTTATGCGTCTGTTCGTATTTACCCTGCCGTCAGCCTGGCTGGGTAGTCAGCTCTATGACGTTGAAGGCCTGTTTGGCGGCATTGCGCTGGGCAACATCCTCGGTGGCTTATTTGGTTATCTTTACGCGCTGCGCCTGCGTCGACAACACCATTCACTGCGTTCGAGCGAACCACTGACATAAAAAAACCGACCTCTGGTCGGTTTTCTTTTCAGCAATGGTGGCCGTTACAGCACTTCCAGCTCTTCTTCTTCGTCGCGCTCGATTTCAATATCCAGCGGCTCTTGAGAGAGGATCACGCCAGTGTTGTCGGCATACAGATAATCTTCCGGCAGGAAAGTGACGCCGCCGAAATTGACCGCCACATCGACTTCACCGATGCCTTGCTGCACTGCTCCGACCGGAATCGACGCCAGCGCCTGAATGCCGATGCTCATGTCTTCAAGTTCGTCCACTTCTCGCACACAGCCGTACACAACGATACCTTCCCATTCGTTCTCTTCAGCCAGAGAAGCCAGCTCTGCGTCAATCAACGCCCGGCGCAATGAGCCCCCACCATCAATCAACAGCACCCGGCCCAACCCGTCCTGCTCAAGGACTTCGCGGATCATACCGTTGTCTTCGAAACACTTAACCGTCGTAATCTGACCGGCAAAAGACGCACTGCCGCCGAAGTTGCTGAACATAGGTTCGACAACATCCACCTGATCCAGATAGATATCGCATAACGCTGAGGTATTGTATTCCATAGCATGTCTTCTCTTACTGATAGTAATTACTTCCGAGTATATCTGGTCATTAAGTCAATGCAATGACAACCCGCAATTAACTCGTGATTGTTTGAGCTATAACCACTCCTGCAAACAACAGGTTAGTCACCAGAGAGCACTTAACGACCACTGGCATCATTGGTGCAATTTGAGCCGGTTGATCCGCGTGCCAGACCGCTTTGCCGTGTTTGTAGGTTACGATCAGGCTGAGCAGAAACGGTAAACTGATCCACACCGGAGCCGGTTGTAAGCCCAGATAAAGCGCAAAAGCCAGCACCGCGCCCCCCAACAACACAAAGTGATACTGCTTGGCCCGGGTCTGCCCAAGACGCACCGCCACGGTGCGCTTACCACACGCCAGATCGTTTTCAATATCACGCATGTTGTTAATATTAAGCACAGCAACCGCCAGCAAACCGCAGCCGACTGCCGGCAGACTCAGCGCCGCGTCAATGCGTCCGGTGTGGAGGAAATAAGTACCGGCAACCCCCAGCAAACCGAAAAAGATGAACACGGAGATGTCACCCAGTCCCACATAGCCATAGGGTTTGTTGCCCACGGTATAAGCAATCGCGGCCAAAATCGCCAGCAAACCGAGTGCAATAAAGGCCAGAATACTGTGCAAGCTGTCAAGCGCGTAGAGCACCAACGCCAGACCCGCGATGATGGTCAGCACAATATTGATGCCGATCGCCTGACGCATCGACGCCAGTGACACCGCCCCGGATTGAATCGCCCGCATGGGCCCCAGGCGCTTATCGTTGTCGGTGCCTTTGACCGCATCACCGTAATCGTTCGCCAGGTTTGACAAAATCTGTAATAAGGTCGCGGTGACAAACGCCAACAATGCGACCGGAAGAGAAAACTGACCAAAAGAAAACGCCAGCACACTGCCGGTCAGAATAGAGACCAGCGCCAGTGGCAAAGTTTTTGGCCGGGCGGCATCAAGCCAGATACGTAATGACTGTTTCATGGACCTTATCATAATGCCCTAAGAGGTAGTGAAGATTGTGGCACATCAATGAATCCGCCGCAAAACGCAAAAAAGGCCACCGAAGTGACCTTTTTTCCAAATCCTAGCGGGATTACTTCACGCGACCCACGTATTCCGCAGAGCGTGTGTCCACTTTGATCACTTCGCCGATCTGAATGAACAGCGGAACGCGTACAACCGCGCCTGTGGTCAGTGTCGCTGGTTTACCACCGGTACCCTGTGTATCGCCTTTCAGGCCCGGATCCGTTTCAACCACTTCCAGTTCAACAAAGTTTGGCGGCGTCACTGCAATCGGGTTACCGTTCCACAGAGTCAGCATACACGTGTTGTTTTCCACCAACCACTTCGCGTTGTCGCCCACCGCTTTCATGTCTGCTGCGATTTGCTCGAACGTTTCGTTGTTCATGAAGTGGTAGAATTCACCGTCGTTGTACAGGTAGTCTAGATCGATATCCATTACGTCAGCGGTTTCAACAGAATCGCCAGACTTAAAGGTTTTCTCCAGAACTTTACCAGAAAGCAGTTTACGGATTTTTACGCGGTTGAATGCCTGACCTTTGCCCGGTTTGACATACTCGTTTTCGAGAATGACACAAGGCTCATTATCAAGCATAATTTTAAGACCGCCTTTAAATTCATTCGTGCTAACTGTAGCCATTTTTTCCTCTTACCATTCTTCGAGTTAAATTTAATGCCGCACATAATAACCCGAAAAGTTGATTCTGTTGAGCAAAACTGGCTCAAACAGCTGGCAAACGCGATCTCGGATCCGCTCCAGCTCCTGAAGCAACTTGAAATCGACCCATCACCTTGGCAACACGGATTTGACGCAAAAACGCTCTTCGCACAGCGTGTGCCACAAAGTTTTGTCGATCGAATGGAAAAAGGCAATCCTCACGACCCGCTTTTGCGTCAGGTCCTGCCGCTGTCTGA
This sequence comes from Vibrio sp. V39_P1S14PM300, assembly GCF_009904765.1. Classification (NCBI taxonomy): domain Bacteria; kingdom Pseudomonadati; phylum Pseudomonadota; class Gammaproteobacteria; order Vibrionales; family Vibrionaceae; genus Vibrio; species Vibrio sp. V39_P1S14PM300. The sequence continues at coordinate 13,748 of NZ_WXWP01000354.1, read as the reverse complement.
AGAGTTTGACGTGCAGCCGGGGTATTCAACCGATCCGCTGGATGAGCAAAACAACGCCGTCCCCGGCCTGCTGCACAAATACCGTAACCGCGCGCTAATGATCGTCAAAGGCGGCTGCGCGATCAACTGCCGCTACTGTTTCCGCCGCCACTTCCCCTATCAGGACAACAAGGGCAATAAATCGGTGTGGCAGCAGAGTCTGGATTACATCGCCGCACAGCCTCAGCTGAACGAAGTGATCCTGTCGGGGGGCGATCCTCTGATGGCCAAAGATCATGAGCTGACCTGGTTGGTGGAGCACCTCGCCGACATCCGCCACATCAAACGGCTGCGGATCCACACCCGATTGCCGGTGGTGATCCCAGCCCGGGTTACCGACACCTTGTGTCAGTTGCTGGCCACCAGCCGTCTGCAGGTGGTGCTGGTGACACACATCAATCATGCCCAAGAGATTGATGACGATCTGGGGAACGCCCTGCGCAAGCTCAAAGTCGCCGGTGTAACACTGCTCAACCAGAGTGTTCTGCTCAAAGGCGTCAACGACAACGTCGATAGTCAGGTTGCTCTCAGCGAAGCCCTGTTTGATGCCGGTGTTCTGCCTTACTACCTGCATGTCCTGGACAAAGTTCAGGGCGCGGCCCACTTTTATGTTTCCGATGACGACGCCCGCGCACTGATGGCCGGTCTGATTGCACGGGTATCCGGCTATTTAGTCCCGACCCTGACACGGGAAATCGGCGGCCGGGCAAGCAAAACGCCACTTGATTTGCATCTGGAATAACACCAACAAACCTGCTCGTGTCGATTAAAAATATTTGTTCGCACCCGGCCGTGAATCTTTGCATACTCCGCGCTTTTGGGAGGCCAATATGCCAATTTCCATCGCGCCATTTTTTGACCTGGGGCCCTTTAGCTGGTTGGCCCTGTTTTGCTGTGCCCTAAACGGCGCGCTGATCGGCGCCGAGCGGCAGACCCGGGGGAAGCCCGTCGGTATCCGCACCTCGATTCTGGTCATCGCCGGTACCTATCTGTTCATGTCGATGGCGGTCACGCTCTCGCCCAACACCTTAGATCAGGCCCGGGAACTCGGCCAGATCATCACAGGGGTCGGCTTTCTCGGTGCAGGCGTCATGATGACCATGGACGGAAAAATCCACGGTGTTACTTCTGCGGCGGTGATCTGGGTACTGGCCGCGCTGGGGATGATGATCGGCCTGGGTTACTGGCAGCAGTCGATCCTGATCACTGTGCTGGCCCTGAGTGTGCTGCTCGGCGTCGACAAAGCCGAAAACCATTTTCAGGCGCTGCGCCGCGGCGTCCATCAGCGCTTTCGCAGTCGTAAAGTACCACCACGCCACAGCAGCGAGACGTAGATAGCATAAAAAAACCACCCAGACGGGTGGTTTTTTTCATCTCGATGAGTCGGTGCTTAGAACAGTTCGTTCGCCACCTGGTACAAATCTTCACGTACCGGACGCTTCATGTTCTCAATCGCATCGATGATGTCGTGGTGCACCAGTTGTTCTTTCTGGATACCAACACAGCGGCCGCCGTGTCCGTCCAGCAGCAGGTGAACCGCAAAGTTACCCATGCGAGATGCCAGTACACGGTCAAATGCAGTTGGACGACCACCGCGCTGGATGTGACCCAGTACAGTAGCTCGGGTTTCACGCCCAGTCGCCGTTTCAATCTCTTTCGCCAGCTCGTTCGCATCCATCATCAGCTCAGTCAGTGCGATGATCGCATGCTTTTTGCCTTTGGCGATACCATCTTGAATGTTGTTGATCAGCTTATCCATATCCAGACCGGTTTCCGGGGTGATGATGTATTCACATCCGCCCGCAATCGCCGACATCAAGGTCAGGTCACCACAGTGACGGCCCATGATTTCCACAATAGAAATACGCTGGTGCGAAGACGACGTGTCACGCAGACGGTCAATCGCGTCGATCACTGTGTTGAGTGCCGTCAGGTAACCGATGGTGTAATCTGTTCCCGCAATGTCGTTGTCAATGGTGCCCGGCAGACCGATACATGGGTACCCCATTTCAGTCAGCTTTTTCGCCCCCATATACGAACCGTCTCCACCAATCACCACCAGCGCATCAATGCCGTGTTTCTTCAGGTTCTCAATCGCTTTCTCACGTACCGCAACGTCTTTGAACTCAGGGAAACGAGCAGAGCCCAGGAACGTACCGCCTTTGTTGATCACATCCGATACGCTCGAACGATCCAACTTGACGATACGATCTTCATAAAGACCCAGGTAGCCGTCGTATACACCGTATACTTCCAGACCTTCAGATAGTGCCGTGCGAACCACGCCACGAACCGCAGCGTTCATACCAGGTGCGTCACCGCCACTTGTTAGTACACCGATCTTCTTAATCATGCTCACCCTCGATTTTTGGGAATTTAATATCAAATTTTGATTCAGGCCGCCCGACTGAGCCACCCTCAGAAACTGTGCTTTATGTTACCTTTACCGCAAAGGAATACTACTGTTATTTGCACGAAATCATGTAAGTTTTCTACTTATGTAAAAGTATTACAGCTTTGTGCGAACACTTTGTTGATGCACATCAGAATCAGGTTTATTTCTTCCGCAGCAGAAAAGATAGCCAAGAACTGTCGGTTTGTCGCGTAAACCTCGTGCTACTAGAAGTCTTCACGTTTTTGCGCCCGCTCCGGACCAAACACAACCGAGAAAGGATCCTGATGAATTAAGACGTCCGCTTCAGGAAAAAGCTGTAACAATTTTTCTTCCGCTTCGTCAGAAATACGATGTGCTTCAATCAACGGAATCTGGTCTTCCAGTTCCAGGTGCAACTGGATAAATCGCACTGGCCCGGACATCCGGGTTCGCAACTGATGCACACCCAACACGCCGTCCACTTCAAGGCAGGACAAGCGGATCTGCTCCAGCTCTTCCTCCGGCAACTGTCGATCAAGCAGGATCTGAGTTGCTTCGGTGATCATCCGGAATGCACTATAGAGAATGTAGATCCCGATCCCGACCGCAAACACCGCATCCGCCTGTTTCAGGCCAAACCAGCTCAACCCCAACGCCACCATGATCGCGATGTTCATGTAGAGATCCGACTGGTAATGCAGCGAGTCGGCAGCAATCGCCTGGCTGCCGGTCTTGCGCACCACGTACTGCTGAAAACGCACCAGCGCAAACGTCACCACAATGGCAAACAGGCTGACGTACACCCCGTATTCCGGTGAGGTCAGTTCGTGCGGGCGAAAAAAGCGATCCACCCCATTGAGGATCAGAAAACAGGCTGAGCCGGAAATGAACATCGCCTGCGCCAGTGCGGCCAGCGATTCGGCTTTGCCGTGGCCAAAGGTGTGCTCGCGATCGGCCGGCTGCACCGCATAGCGCACCACGATCAGGTTGACCACCGACGCCGCAATGTCCAGCAGCGAGTCGATCAATGACGCCAGCAAACTGACAGAACCGGTCACCCACCAGGCAAAGATTTTCACGATCAGTAACAAGGTCGCGACCGTCGCCGCAGTCCAGGCCGCCAGGGTCACCAGGCGCGCATAGTCTTTCTTCATAACGTGTTCACAATAACCAGAATAATCTATCAAGTATAACGTGCTCATTGTGAAACAAAAAAGGCAGCCTTAAGCTGCCTTTTTGAGGTCGGTATCGCGTTATTTTTGCTCGGCACGCTTTTGCATCCGCTCATGCATTTTCGCCTGACACTCCTGCATACGCTCTTGTTTCAGTTCCGCGTACTGGGTTTTCTGCCCCGGCGTCAACACACTCAGCATCTTGTGCTGACGGGCCATCATTTGTACCCGGCGCTCAGTTTGCTTTTCGACCATCTGTCTGGCCAGTGTGTTGGCTTGTGCCTGATCAAAATTGTCGGCCAGCAGCAATTGCTGGACCTGAGCATGGTACGCCTGCATTTCAGCCTGACGTGCTTCGTTATTGCCGGCAAACTTAGCTCGCATCTCCTGACGCCCTTGTTCACGCATCGTCTTGAGCTGGTCCTTCTGCGCGTCCGTTAGATTCAGCTCTTTAAAAATGCCCCGGTCAGAGGCACATTTGCCGAACTCACCACCGTGATGACCTTCGCCGCCTTTACCACCAAATGCCCACGCACTCGCGGTGCCCAGAGTCAGTGGCAGAACGACCGCCGCCAGAATCATTTTCTTTGCTATTTTCATAATCAGTCCCTCTTGAGGATAGTCTTGTTCATGCATGCCGCTCTCTGCAGCGCTTGAGTGTAGAATACGTCGTGGTGAGTAAAGCAACGTTTAGCCAGCGTAAAGAATCGTAAAGAGTGAAAATCGCGCTGAAACCCAATCATTTTTCGCAGTAATATAAGACCAGAGCGAGATAACAGAGGCACACCCATGGCGCACATTCTTTTAATTGATGACGATACCGAGCTGACCAGTCTGCTGCAGGAAGTCCTGAGCTTTGAAGGCTTCACTGTCTCGGAGGCCAACGACGGCGAAGCCGGTCTGGCAGCGCTGTCTGAGGAAATCGATTTGATCCTGCTGGATGTGATGATGCCAAAACTCAACGGTATGGAAACCTTAAAACGTCTGCGTCACGATTGGGAAACCCCGGTGCTGATGCTGACGGCCAAAGGCGAAGAAATTGATCGCGTGGTGGGGCTGGAACTCGGCGCCGATGACTATCTGCCTAAACCGTTCAGCGACCGTGAGCTACTGGCCCGGATCCGCGCCATCTTGCGTCGCACCCAGCACAAAGCCAGTGGCCGCCACAGCGACAGCCTGTGTTATCAGGACATCGAAATCTTTCCCGGACGCCAGGAAGCTTACTGCAGCGGTCAGTTGCTCGAGCTGACCACCACCGAATTCGCCCTGCTGACGCACTTAGTGCAAAACCCCGGGGTGACTCTGACCAAAGACGCCCTCAGTCTGGATGTGCTGGGAAAACGTCTTGCGCCCTTTGATCGTGCCATTGATATGCATGTCTCCAACCTGCGTAAGAAACTGCCAGAACGCGAAGATGGCAAATCGCGCATCAAAACCCTGCGTGGTCGCGGTTACCTGCTGGTTGAGGAGGACTGATGCGTCTGCCGAAAATCACCAGCCTGTACGGGCGGATCTTTGCGATTTTCTGGTTCACCATGGCTCTGGTGTTGCTCGCGGTATTGTCACTGCCTCACCTCGACCCTCGCAAAGCGCGTGACATTCCCGCCGACCACCTGCAGCGCATGCAGCAGGCGCGCGATCGGGTTGAGCAGCGTTTTGCCAACGAAACCGATCTCAGTCGGATTCTGTTTCGCCTTGACGCCCATGAAGGCGGCCCTCGCGATCCCAAGCCCCGCCTGTTTCTGTCCGATACCGACGGCACTATCCTTACAACTCGCCGTCACACCGATTTTAAACTCAAGGCGCTGCAAAACTTTGTCACCGGTATTGAACCGGACTCACCGCCTAAACAGCGCCTCTACGGCCGCTATATGATTGGTGGCCCGCTCCCCATCACTCTGGCCAATCAGGATCTGCGGCTCTACTTCGGTTTCCGCTGGAATGAGCCGCCGCCGTTTCTGCTGCGTCTATTCGATAAGCCGTTCCAATTGCTGCTGGCAGTCATGGCGGTAAGTACGCCGCTGCTACTGTGGCTGGCCTGGGCGCTCAGTCAACCCGCACGCAAACTGGAACTGGCCGCACGCCGGGTCGCCAGCGGCGAGTTTGTCGTCGACCCGAAGCTGGAAAAAGGCACCTCAGAATTTCGTCAGGCCGGCGCCAGCTTCAACCAGATGGTCGAAGCGGTCAACCAGATGATTTCCGGTCAGCAGCGTCTACTGTCGGATATCTCACATGAGTTGCGCTCTCCTTTAACCCGCTTACGGATGGCCAACGCGTTGGCGGTGCGCAAACAGGGCAACAGTCAGGAGCTGGAGCGTATTGATACCGAAGCCCAGCGGCTGGAAACCATGATCGGTGAACTGCTCGAGCTGTCGCGCATGCAGGCCGACAGCCACCTCAGTCGCGAAGTGCAGCCGTTGTCCAGTCTGTGGGAAGAGCTGCTGAGCGACAGCCAGTTTGAGGCCGAGCAAATGGGTAAAACCCTGACTTTCTCCGCCATTCCTGATCGTCACATCTCCGGCAATCCACAACTGCTGATGAGCGCGGTGGAAAACATCATCCGTAATGCGATTTACTATGGTCGGGATCGGGTTGATGTCCAGTTGAGTGAGCATGGCGACATCCTGAGCATTCAGGTCGAAGACAATGGCGATGGCGTGCCGGACAGCGAACTTCAGGACATCTTTCGCCCATTTTACCGTGTCTCGACGGCTCGTGATCGTCACTCGGGCGGCACCGGACTGGGGCTTGCGATCACTGAAAGTGCGGTGCGCCAGCACAGCGGCAGCATCACCGCCAGCCGCAGTCAACTGGGCGGGTTGAAAGTATGTATCGAGCTGCCTTTAGTGGTGGGGTGAAATACCCCCACAAAAAACCAAGTTGATAATGAGATTTATTATCATTAAAGTAAATTCAACTTTTAGGAGGATTCACTATGACGCATTTGTTCCCTGATCTGCCCTACGACTACGACGCGCTGGAACCGTACATCGACGCCAAAACCATGGAAGTACACTACAGCAAGCACCACCGCACCTACTACGACAAATTCCTTTCCGCCATCAAAGGCAGTGAACTGGAAACCACCCCGCTGAGCGAGATCTTCGCTCAGGTTTCCACCCTGTCACCGGCGGTACGCAATCATGGGGGGGGTTATTTCAACCACATTCTGTACTGGAACTGTATGTCCCCTAACGGTGGCGGCGAACCGAATGGCGCTTTGGCAGAGGCCATTGATGCCCGCTTTGGCAGCTTCAGTGCATTTCAGGATGCCTTTACTCAGGCGGCAATCAATACGTTTGGGTCCGGCTTCGCCTGGCTGGTGGTGCGTAACGGCCAGCTGCATATCAGCAGCACCCACAATCAGGACAACCCGCTGATGGACGTGGCCGAGGTACGTGGTGAACCCATCTTGGCGCTGGATGTGTGGGAACACGCCTATTACATCCGCTATCAGAACCGTCGTCCGGAATACATCGACGCCTGGTGGAATGTTGTGGACTGGCAAACGGTCGGCGAACATTACGCCGTGGCACTGGCGCAGCGCGCCTGATTTCAGTGTGGCGGGCCAGCCCCGCCGCCTAATGCCTTCGCCGCAGCGCGCGAAGCTCGCATCCTGTGTCTACTGGGGTATACTCATGGCTATCGTTCTCAATGACTCTGCAACACCATGTTTGATATCGCTCTGTACGAACCTGAGATTGCGCCGAACACCGGCAACATTATCCGTCTGTGTGCCAATTGTGGCGCCAACCTGCACCTGATTGAGCCGCTGGGGTTTGATCTGGAAGAGAAAAAAGTGCGCCGCGCTGGTCTGGATTACCACGATCTGGCCCGGGTGACCCGGCACAAAAATCTCGACGCGTTCTACGCTTACCTGCAGCAACATCGCCGCGATGGTTACCGTATTTTTGCCTGCACCACCAAAACCACGGGTCATCATGTCGATGCCCATTTTCAAGCAGGGGACGTATTGCTGTTTGGTCCGGAAACACGCGGCCTGCCCGCGGAGGTGATCGAAAGCCTGCCGATGGCGCAGCGCATCCGTATCCCGATGATGCCCGATGCGCGCAGCCTTAACCTGTCCAATGCAGTGGCGATCATCGCCTATGAAGCCTGGCGACAACTCGGCTTTGACGGCGCGCAGTAACCGTCACTGAATAAAAAAACGCGCGGCTCAGGCCGCGCGTTTTACGGTTAATTGAGTTTATTCCGGTCATCGTCGTCTTTGCGTTCGTATTCCCCTTCAAAGGTATTGCCGTTTTTGTCGGCATTGAACGGGTCGCGCTCAAACGGATTTTGATCGAACGGGCCGTTGGAATAACCGCTGTGGAATCCTCCTCCAGAGACCGTTTTGACCACCATTTTGCCCATCAGGTACTTGGCGATCACCGCACGCGGTGCCGGCAGCAGAATCAACATACCCAACGCATCGGTCATAAAACCTGGCGTCAGCAGCAACACCCCGGCCACCGCCAGCATCACACCTTCAAAGATCTGTTGCGCCGGCACTTCTCCCTGTTGCAGACGCGACTGGACGGTCATCAAAGTTTGCAAACCCTGACTGCGCACCAACGACGCGCCGACAAATGCGGTGATCAACACCAGCGCGATGGTCGGCCACAAACCAAGGACACCGCCCACCGAAATAAACAGGCCAATTTCAATGATCGGCACCACGATAAATAACAATAATAAGATAGGAAACACATGCCCTCCTTTGTTTCCTACACCTTAGCGCCTTGCCCAGGCGCCTGCAAGGCTGCACAGATGCATAAAGTGTTGCGGTATATTGCGTCAGGTCACGGAATTTATTTCCCTTTTTTTCATATACATAGTTAGCCCCCTCACGAGAGAGTGGCGATATATTGGTCAAACCGCATTGCGTAGTCTAAATTACTGTCAATCATAAATACTCAACCAATACCATATGAAGCGTGTGTCGAGCATCCTCAACAAGATGGTTATCGTGTGGACGCTGGTATCTCTGATACCGGCGGCGTACTACTTTTACATGAGCGCCAAATCGCACACGTTTCTGCTCGCCAGAATGGAAGCGCAGGGGTTGCAGTTTCTCTCCCATGTCGACGTCAAAGCCACACAGTTACACGATCATCTCGATCAAACAGTTCGCGAACTGAGCCGCTCTAAACTGATCCATGATTTTGCTAAATCCCCCACCGAACAACGCCGCCAATACCTCGAAAGCCAGTGGCTCCTCAATGCCGTGAATTCCACCTACTTTTACCAGCTGCGTTACATCGATACCCGGGGCATGGAAGTGATCCGGGTCGAATACGATGCGCTGAACAAACGGGCACTGGTGGTGCCGCCAAGTCAGTTGCAGAACAAATCACAACGCGATTATTTCCGTTATGCCCAACAACTCACCGGCGGAGAACAGGGCTATTTCGGGATTGATATTGAGTTTGAACATGGCAAACCCGTGATCCCGTACAAACCGGGCTTTCGGATTCTCTATCCGATTGAAGATAACGGCACCCGGCTGGGCTACTTTGTGGCGAACCTGCACGTACTGGAGATCATTGCCGCCATCACCGACAACCAACAGAATATGAACGTGCATTTCGTTGACGACCAGGGATACTTTACCCTCAGCAGCGACAGCCAACTGCTGTTTGGCGACATTATCCGTGCCCGTGCGGGTGACAACATCCCCAACCACAACCCGGAACTGTGGGAACATATGCAGGCGCACCTGAATCAGGAAGGCAGCGTCATGACATTGCAGGGTCTGTATGTTTACCGGCCGTTCAATCAACAGATTTTTGCCAACGTCAACAGCCTTACGATGCTGGCCTACTACCCACCCAGCGTGGTCGATGCGCTCTTCCTGCCCATGCAACAGGACATCATCAGTGAAACGTTCATTCTCTGGCTGTTTCTCGGACTGGTCGCCGCGATCGTTGCCATGCACTGGGATGATCGCCAGCGGATCAAAACCAACCGCACCTTTGCCCAGCTGGCGATTGAAAACGGCGGCGCAGTGGCACTGACCGACAGTGAGCACTACATTCTGCGCGCCAATGCCCAATTGAACGAACTGGTCGGTCTGCACAGCGCCAGCGAAGTGCTGAAAGGACATAACCTGCTTGATTACCAGCCAACTCAGGCGGCGCGGCGCCAATTGGCGAAACAGTTGGAACTGGATGGCCGCTGGAAAGGCCAGCTGACTCTGTTAAGTCAGGACAACACCCCCACTATCTGCGAAGCCGAAGTGCGCGCCCTACCGGGCAAATTCACCAAAGTCGACTATTTCATTTACTCGTTTACCGACATCTCTCAACACCACATGAAGATTGCCGAACTGACCGAGCAAACCGAGCGCGATCCGGCCACTTCGCTGTGGAACAAACGCAAGTTTGATGATCACCTCCGCTACCAAGCCCGCCTTCACCAGCGCTATCCTGATCACCCGCCCGGCTGTCTGGCGATCATTGACATTGATGAATTCAAGCAGGTCAACGACAGCCAGGGGCATGCCTTCGGTGATGAGGTCATCACGTACGTCGCTAGCCAGCTCACCGCTTTGCTGCGCGATACCGACATGGTGGCCCGCATCGGCGGGGATGAATTTGCGGTAATCATCCAGCACATTGAGCTGGAGCAGGCCTTCAAATTGATGCAACGGGTCAGTGAAGCCATTACTCAGGGCGCCAGTTATCCCATCACCCTCAGCATCGGACTCGCCCGCCTCTGTGAGGATGCATCCGCCACTTTCAGCCGTGCCGACGGCGCTCTGTATCGCTCGAAAAACACCGGGCGAAATCAGGTCTCTGCGGACCATTTTCCGCACTTTACCGTGGTGGAAAACTAGCGGATGAGAATTTCGTTAGATTTGCTCCAAAAGGTGATCTAGTTACTATTTTTATGTGTCAGGTGCAGTATGATGTGCCACAGAAGTCAGGACGTATTTTCCAGCCAAAAATTCTGACGAATGGATTCTTATACTGCAGAAATGGCTAATAATTCCCTTTATTATCAGAATAATTCTCTAAGGATCCTGTTATGGCTACCCTATCTGATGCTCCAAAAACTGCTAATTCAGCCACTCGTATTGAAGAAGACCTGCTCGGCCAACGTCATGTTCCTGCGGACGCGTACTACGGTATCCACACTCTGCGTGCGATTGAAAACTTCAATATTTCCAGCATGACCATCTCTGACGTACCGGAATTTGTCCGTGGCATGGTGATGACTAAGAAAGCGGCGGCACTGGCGAACAAAGAGCTGGGTGTGATCCCGAAAGATGTAGCCAACTACATTATTCAGGCGTGTGATTTGATCCTTGAAACAGGTAAGTGCATGGATCAGTTCCCGTCAGACGTCTTCCAGGGTGGTGCCGGTACTTCCGTCAACATGAACACCAACGAAGTGATCGCCAACGTGGCACTGGAACTGATGGGCAAAGAAAAAGGCCACTACGAATTCATCAATCCTAACGATCACGTTAACAAGAGCCAATCGACTAACTGTGCTTACCCAACCGGTTTCCGTATCGCGGTATACAACTCCGTCACGAAACTGATCGATGCAATTGAATACCTCAAAGGCGCATTCGAACTCAAGAGCCAGGAGTTCAAAAATGTGTTGAAGATGGGCCGTACTCAGTTGCAGGACGCAGTACCAATGACCGTTGGTCAGGAGTTCCACGCCTGGGCCGTGACGCTCAACGAAGAGATCCGTGCGCTGGAATACACTTCTAAGCTGCTGCTGGAAATCAACCTAGGCGCCACTGCAATCGGGACGGGGCTGAACGCGGCTCAGGGCTATCAGGAACTGGCGGTGAAACACCTGGCGCAAGTGACCGGCCTAGAAGTCGTGCCCGCAGAAGATCTGATCGAAGCCACGTCTGACTGTGGCGCTTACGTGATGACACACGGCGCGCTGAAACGTCTGGCGGTGAAACTGTCTAAGATCTGTAACGACCTGCGCCTGCTGTCATCAGGCCCACGTGCCGGCCTCAACGAACTGAACCTGCCAGAACTGCAAGCTGGCTCTTCCATCATGCCTGCTAAAGTGAACCCAGTTGTACCGGAAGTGGTTAACCAGGTGTGTTTTAAAGTACTGGGGAATGACAACACTGTGTCTTTCGCAGCCGAAGGCGGCCAGTTGCAGCTGAACGTGATGGAGCCGGTGATTGCCCAAAGCATGTTTGAGTCTATCTCACTGCTGGCTAACGCCTGTGTCAACCTGCGCGACAAGTGCATCGACGGCATCACCGTCAACAAAGAAGTGTGTGAAGCGTACGTGTACAACTCCATCGGTATCGTCACTTACCTCAACCCATACATCGGCCACCACGAAGGTGACATCGTCGGTAAGATTTGTGCCGAAACCGGTAAGAGCGTCCGTGAAGTGGTACTGGAGCGTGGGCTGCTGTCGGCGGAAGAGCTGGACGAGATCCTGTCGGTCGAGAACTTCATGCATCCGACTTACAAAGCAAAACGCTACGAGTAATGCGATGGCATCAGGGCCCTGTGCGGGCCCTATTTTCGGCGCCGCATTAATACCCCTACTTTTTATCCCGCTTTACTCGTCACAGTCAGTGACTCTGATTATCTGAGCGTTCAGCCCCCTGAGGGCTCAGGTAATCAGAATCAAAATATAAACGAGGTAATCATTATGGTTTGGGTCGAACTGCTTGTTGTTCTGCTCTTTATCTTTTTAGGGGCACGTATTGGTGGCATTGGCATCGGTTTCGCCGGTGGCGCCGGGGTCATTGTGTTATCGCTGGTGCTGGGTGTACCCACCAGTCAGGCGTTTATTCCGGTCGACGTGATTCTGATCATCATGTCGGTGATCACTGCGATCGCGGCCATGCAGGTCGCCGGCGGGATGGACTGGCTGGTACAGCTGGCGGAAAACTTTTTGCGTAAACACCCAGAGCGCATCACCTTCTACGCGCCAATCGTGACTTTTCTAATGACACTGATGGCCGGTACCGGTCATACGGCGTTCTCGACCCTACCTGTGATTGCCGAAGTGGCAAAAGGTCAGGGAGTACGCCCTTCACGTCCGTTGTCGATTGCCGTGGTTGCCTCGCAAATTGCCATTACAGCTTCGCCGATTTCCGCCGCCGTGGTGGCGTTCGCTGCCATGCTGGCTCCCAAAGGCGTCGACTATCTCACCCTGTTGGCCATCTGTATTCCAACCACGTTCATCGCCTGTATGATCGGCGCTTTTGTGGCGAACTTTATGGGCAGCGAACTCAAAGACGATCCCGTCTATCAGGAGCGTCTGGAAAAAGGCCTGATCAAACTGGCCGGTGAGCAGCAGCGTGAAATCCTGCCAACCGCTAAGAAAGCCACTTTCATCTTCCTGGCGGCGATCGGGTTTGTGGTCTGTTATGCGGCGGCCATTTCCAGTTCGGTTGGCCTGATTGAGAATCCGGCATTGGGGCGCAACGAAGCCATCATGACCGTCATGCTGGCAGCAGCAGCGGCTATTGTGTTGTTCACTAAAATCGATGCCTCGAAAATTCCGTCGGCGGCCACGTTCCGTTCCGGTATGACGGCATGTGTGTGTGTTCTGGGTGTGGCCTGGCTGGGCTCTACTTTCGTCAATGCCCACGTAGACGGCATCAAAGAAGTGGCCGGTGCACTGCTGGCGGATTATCCGTGGATGCTGGCCCTGGTACTGTTTTTTGCCTCCATGCTGCTCTACTCACAAGGCGCCACCACGGTTGCTCTGATGCCAGCCGCTCTGGCGATCGGCGTTGCTCCGCTGACCGCGGTGGCATCGTTTGCCGCCGTCAGCGCACTGTTCGTACTGCCAACCTACCCCACACTGCTCGCCGCAGTGGAGATGGACGACACTGGCTCAACCCGCATTGGCAGCTACGTCTTCAACCATCCGTTCTTTATCCCGGGTGTGGTCACCATCGCCTCAGCAGTCACGCTGGGCTTTCTGTTCGGCGGTATGATCCTGTAAACGCACGAATAATTGAATGAGGGAGCTTCGGCTCCCTTTTTTATTCGCCCGGCGGCAAAAAGTGCTTTTTTGATTAAAGTCAAAACATCGTTCGAAAAGTCGAAAATACCCACTCAGAATAACGATTGAATAAAATTTCTTAGTGTGTGACAAACCTGAGTATTTTCAGGCATCTCAATTATGCACACCACATCCCCCCGAATATTAAT
>NZ_WXWP01000275.1:0-21388 GCF_009904765.1 Vibrio sp. V39_P1S14PM300 | reverse complement strand
AGATTTTTTAAATCTCAATATTAAAAATAATTGCAATAAGCAACTGATTGCAAATTATGGATGTAGAGGGTCTACTGTCGCCGATCTCCCAAGATCGGCCCGCTGGCGCATACTTGAAACTTGACCGCAGCGTGTATCGTGGTTTGAGAAATGCGTTTAATTCAGCACAGTCAACTTTTCGTCAGCTGATCGAAACACCCGAGGCGTCGGTCGATCCGGCATTACAAAACGCCAACCAAGACGCCTGGAAAACGCTGCGGGAAATGACCAGCGACGCACTTCAGACTCAAACTAAAGACCTAGAGCTGACTGGCTGGCTAATCTCTTCTCAGCTATTTACCTCACAGCCCCTACTCAACCTTTCAGCGTCTTTAACCTTGCTGCCCGAATACGTCGAGCGTTTTTGGGACCATTTAAATCCCATGCTGCCTGAGGACAAACTCTCTTCAGAGAGCGCCGGTGAGCAACAAACCGAGCACGTAGAGTTTCGTCTCCGTCCTTTACAGCAACTGCTTGGCGAGTCGAATGAAACAACAGCACTTTACATACCTCTGCAGATGGTGCCCTTAATCGACTCAATCACTTTGGCGGATTACCTGACCGCTGAAAAACACGGTTCTCTTGCGGAGTTAAAAACGCGAGCACATCGCCTGTTTAACCCCGACGTGATTGATACGGTAATGGCGCTGGCAGAAAGCTATCACACACTGACCCGTACAGACCTTCTGCTTCAGCAAAAGTGTCAGGACGCCAATCTGGCAAGCCCGAGCTTTCGCTTTATCAAGCACAATATTGAAGAGCTGCTCAAAGCCATTCAGTATCTTGCGGGAGATAAGTTCTCTCCCTGGCCACTCGATCAGGAATATGGTTTGATTCAGAGTCAAACGACCGAGATTCAGACTGCGCAACGCCCTTCCAACGCGCGCACTGATACACCAAATACAGAAAACAGTCAGTCAATCACATCGCAAACAACACCAGCGCCGACGCCCCCCACTTTCAATCAGTCTCCCATTACACAGCGGGAATCCGCATTCGTAGAGCTGAGAAAGGTTGCGGAATACTTTCGAGAGTTCGAGCCTCACAGTCCGATATCCTTCTTGCTGGAGCGAGCTATCCGTTGGGGTCAGATGAGTCTGCCTGAATTGATGCAGGAAATGTTGCGTAACTATCCCGACGCGATGAACCAACTTAACCAACTCTCCGGGATGGATAATCTTGATCAGGTATCCATCGATACGACGCGCGTATCTGTAACCAACGCGCCGACTCAACAAGTTCAAACGAATGTTGATGCAGTTACGACGTCAGTCAATGGCCCGGATACCGACATTCAATCATCAAGCGAAAAACAAACCCAAACTGAAGCAACTAACACTCATTCCGACCGTGGTATTACGGATTTTGAGTGGTAAATCATGCTACTAAGCAAAGGAGAACAGAATGGCTTCTATTTTTATGCGTATTGATGGCACGACACCCAAAGGCGCAGCGACCGTTGAAAAAATTGGTGGTAAAGATGGTTTCTTTGCAATCGGCAACGTGAGCTGGGGCGCCGTTCGCGGTGTGGGAATTGATGTCGGGAATGCCAACAACGCCGATCAAGGCATGGTTGCATTAGGAGAAATCAACATCAGCCGTGCTTGTGATGGTGCCTCCCCTTACCTGACAACATTTCTGTATGCGCCTGGTGCGGAAGGGAAAACGGTCGAAATCGTCATGACAAAACCTAATCGTGAAGGCTCAGGCGCGGATCCATACCTGATTCTGACACTGACCGCTGCGCGAATGGCGAGTTACAACATGACCGGCAGCGATGGTGCTTTGCCAAATGAAGCCTTCAGCCTGACCTATACCAAGATCTCGAAGGCGTACTACATCGAAGCTGAAGGTGGAAAAATCGAGAAAGGCCCGGAAGTTGGCTTTGATGCAACCACCGCGAAAGTCACCTCGACCGCATCCTAATGTATAAAGGAGAGTTCCCGTGCCATTGAATTCCCAACACAAACGCGTCAGTAAAAACCGCGTCAGCATTACATATGACGTGGAAACAAACGGTGCCGTAGAAACAAAAGAATTGCCTTTTGTGGTCGGCGTCATTGGTGATTATTCCGGCCATCGCGAAGACAAAGAAGCGATCGAAGAGCGCACGTTTTACAGCGTAGACAAAGACAACTTCGATACCGTCATGAAACGCGTCGGCCCCAAACTCAACCTGAAAGTCGATAACGTCTTGGCTGACGACGACAGTCAGTTTGAGGCAAACCTGACCTTCTCCTCAATGAAAGATTTTGAACCAGAAGCGATTGTTGAACAGGTTGAGCCACTGAAAAAACTGGTCGAAACCCGTAATCAGCTCAAAGTGCTTCTTTCTAAAGCCGATCGTTCGAGAGATCTGGAAAAGCTGCTGAAAGAAGTGTTGCAAAGCGCAGATACCATCAATGCTCTGTCTTCAGAACTGGGGATCAGTCAGGAAGGAGCTGAATCATGAGTACAGAAACCGAAAACCAGGCTCAGGCAGAAACCACCGAAGGCGAAGTGAGCTTTCTTGACCGTGCGATTGCCGCCACCACTCAAACGCCGGCAGACACGACCAAAGAGCTGTTCTCTGTTCTGGCAGAACAAGCCCTTTCCGGAACCGTCACCTGGGATAAAAACCTGACCAAAACCATCGAAAACGCCATTGGTGAAATCGACAAACAATTGTCAAAACAGTTGTCCGAAGTCATGCAGCAAGACGAGTTCCAGAAGCTGGAAGGCTCTTGGCGAGGGTTACAAAAGCTGGTTAAAGAGAGCGAATTAGGCCGGGATTTAAAGATCAAAATGGTCGACTTCTCTCAACAAGAGTTGCTTGAACAATTTGAAGATGCTCCTGCTATTGATCGCAGCCCGCTCTTCAATGCCGTTTATCAGGGAGAGTACGGCACAGCTGGCGGTGAACCTTATGGTGTATTCATCGGTGACTACGAGTTCAGCGCCAAAGATGAAGATGTCGCGCTGCTGCGCTATATGGGCGAAGTGGCCGCCGCTTGTCACTCGCCATTCATCGCTGCTGCCAACGCACAAATGTTTGAGTTCAATGACTTCACCACCTTTGACGAAGGTAAACCCGTTGCGGCAGGCTTTGATTCTCCAGCTTACGCTGCATGGAATTCGTTCCGTGAAAGTGATGATGCCCGGTACGTCACTCTCACCATGCCTCGTACGCTGGCCCGACTGCCTTACGGCGCAAAAGGGCTGGATACTAAGCTATTCAACTATGAAGAGCTGGGCACAGACATGGATGGTAATCCGAAGCCAAGCAGCAACCAGCAACTGGTGTGGTCTAATGCTGCGTATGAGCTCGGTCTTAAAATGACCCAGGCTTATACCATGTCTGGCTGGTGCACTTCTATCCGAGGTTTGGACAATGGCGGTAAAGTGGAAAGTTTACCTAACCTAACGTTCAAAACAGAAGCCGGTGACCTGATCCAGCAATGTCCGATAGAGGTCAATCTCACCGACGAACGCGAGAAAGAGCTGAGTGACTTGGGCTTTTTGCCTCTGGTCCACTATAAGAATTCCAATTACGGGGTCTTTATTGGTGGCCAGACGACACAAAAACCCAAAACTTACACTGACCCGGATGCAACGGCAAATGCGGCGATTTCCGCTCGACTGCCCTACATCATGGCCAGTAGTCGTATCGCGCACTACCTCAAAGTGATGGGACGCGACAAGCTGGGGTCTAATCTGGAAGCACCTGATATCCAGCGGGATCTGCAACTTTGGATCGATCAATACACCAACGCAGGTGCCATTGGCAACGAGCAGCGGGCTAAGACACCTTTGGCCGAATCTCGCATTGAAGTCGTGGAACAGCCGGGCCGTCCGGGTTCCTACTCTGCGGTTGCGCATTTGCGTCCATGGCTACAGTTGGAAGAACTGACCACTTCCGTGCGTATGGTCGCGAAAATTCCCGGTTAACTAATGGCGTGGCCGGAGCAATCCGGCCACGATTGACGATGACGTTAAATTCCGAATGGCAAACCCGTTTTAATCAGTTAGACAGCAAAAAGAGTGCATTTTTGCAAGATGCACTCTCTTTGTTGTCTGAAATCGATGTACAGATACTTCACTCACCATCAGAGCTGAAGTGCGCGATTCAGGCCTTGATCGTGTCTCTCGATCAGCAATTGTCCACGCAAATGGATAAGATTCTTCATCACCCTGCTTTCTCCGCGCTCTACAAAAACTGGCGACACCTCAATCAGTTGGCGGTCCTGTCGATCAATCATCAGCGAACCCGGCTCAAGCTGCTCGACATGGGTTGGCAGGACGTTTCCGCGGATCTTAATCAGGCGTACAGTATTCGCAGCAGCGAACTGTATAACAAGATCGGCAACAAAGAGCTGAATACCTTAGGTGGACATCCATTTGGCTGTGTGGTGTTTGCGCATTCAGTGTCACTCGACATCAGCATGCTAACGGATTACGACGATCTGTTTACATTAGAGTTGCTCAGCAAACTGGGGGAATCTACACTTTGTCCAATGATCCTGTCGCCCGACTCCCGCTTCTTTGCAAACAACGGGGCAGACTGGCTTTCTGACATCAACCGGATCGACAAAATCCTGAACGGACCGGATTACACCGCATGGCAGTCGCTGCGAAACAAACCCAGTGCACGTTTTCTGGGGCTGGTTATGCCAAATATCCAGTTGCGTCCCCCGTATCTGAACGCTCAGGTTGGCTTCATGTACAACGAGAACTCCGACGGCGTCTGGGGCAATAGCGCCTTTGCCTTCATCTCTGTGATCATGCGCGAACACCACCGGGTCAACTGGTTTGGATTTCTCAAATCCCGCTGGAATGACAAACTACAAGGTGCTGTGGTCAATGTCTCCCAAGGGGATGACAGCGCGCAGTATCTTCAAATTCCCCAACCCGACATTCACCTGTTCGGCAAGTTAGCAACGTTTTATGCGTCAAGTGGATTTATCCCCCTAACCCGCAGCCCAATGACCGACAAGTATTACTTTAGCGGTAACAACTCTGTCTGGCAGGCGGGTGAAAACGACAATGAACGGGTATTGACGCAAATTCAAACCACCTTGATGTCCTGTCGAATCGCCCACTACTTAAAAGTTCAGGTACGGGAAATGATTGGCAGCTTTAACACTGCGGCCGAATGCGAGCAGTTTCTCTCGCTGTGGATTGAGAAGTACACCAGCAACGTGTCATACGCCAACGAAGATACACTGGCACGATATCCACTCAGTTTTGCCAAAGTTTCTGTCGGCACATCCGCCTCTCAAACCGGAACGTTTCACTGCACTCTACGCATGGTGCCGCAATATCAATTTGATCACTTTAGCGGTGAGGTGGTGCTGACCACGGAGCTAGAGGAGGCAAGCCGATGAGCTTCTGGAACGCCTTTGGCAGTGAAGAGCCAAGTCAAACCGGCCAAATTATTGATGACGTCCGCTACCATCTGACCAAGCTGCTTGAGTCTGAAGCAGCGCTGGTCGACTTTGATGACCGACTCACAGAGATCAATCGCTCCAACCTCAGGTTTGGTATTGAAGACGTCCAACTACTCAGTGCCAGCCTGGATCATGCCCAACTGGCACTGCGTCTTGAAACCTGGATACGGAATTTCGAACCAAGGCTTCACAAAGTTTCTGTGGAGATGACTGGCAGAAAAGCAGGAGAAAATGCCTTGACCTTCACCATCATCGCCAGGCTTGGCAAGGAGTATGGCGAGCAAGAACTGGTGTTCGATTCGAAAATTGCACTGTGTGACCTGACCTCATCACTGGAGGAAGAAAGTTATGACTGATCCTCTGTTGAGATATTACGAACAAGAGCTGGCGTTCGTGCGCCGCTCACTGGGTCTGTTCAGTAGCGAGTATCCCGAGCATGCCCGCAGCCTCAATCTGAATCAGGGAAAAATAGAAGACCCTAGCATCGCCCGCCTGCTTGACGGTGTCGCCCTGTTAAATGCCACCATAGAGAAACAACTGAGCGAGCAATTGCCCGATGTGGTCGAAGGTTTACTGGGGGTTCTTTATCCTTCCTATACCCAACTGGTGCCAAGTATTGCCTATCTGCAACCCACAACGTCAGACATTCCTCAGGAGTCAGTAACTTTACCTGAGAACAGTCGGTTTTCGGGCAGCGCCAACGGAAAAGAGTACCAGTTTACGACAGTAGCGCCAATCACGATTGAACCGTATCAGCTGACCGATGTTCAAGCTTTGAGCGCACCGTTTGGCTTCAATCGTCCGAATCATGCAGCACAGACTACCGCCGTCATACAATTAACTCTGAGTACAGGAGATCCCGATGTACACTTTCGTCATCTGGATCTCAAAGACCTGGATTTTTTTGTGCAAGGCTTTGAAAGTAGTGCGGATTCCCTGGTCGACATTTTGTTGAGTGACGTGGCTGCGATATCGGTGTCTGACTCGCAGTGCGAAACGCATATCGCTGTGGACCGAGACAATCTGGTAAACCGGATAAGCGATCCTACTTTTTCTTTTCTTCCCCAACATGGCAATCAGTTCTCTGGTTACCAGTTAATGAGTGAATTTTTCTTTTTTAAGGAAAAGCGTCAGTTTTTCCGCCTAAAACAGTTTGGTTTGTATGCCACGCAATTGGCTAGCTCCGACATCAAGATCAACCTATTCCTCCATTCGCTCCCGTCTGAGTTCGTCCGTTTATTTGAGCCGGGCGTTTTCAAACTGAATGTCATCCCGGCTGCCAATTTGTTTTATCAAATGGGCGAACCGGCGATTTATGATCATAGAAAGCTGACCATTCCCGTCAATGCTGACGCCCATCCGCAAAGCGGAATTCAGGTTGTTGACGTACTCGACGTATTTGAAATCACTCCATCTGGCGAACGCCCTTTGGTGCCACTTTTTCGCAATAAGTATGGCCAGCTGAACCATACCGACAGCTGGCAAAGTAAACGTGATATCAACGGTGATTTCCATTTAGCCATTTCTTTGCCTGAACCGCACAACGGCGAATTTAATAAGACCTACGGTACACACCTGCTGTGTACCAACGGTAAATATGCGTGCAGTATCCACTCTAGCCTGGAGTGCATGGAGAGCATTGATTTGCCAGTCGAATTTGCCCCCATATACCCGCCTTCGGCGCCTCTGGCTCGCGAAAGGGATCCAAACAGTCACTGGCAATTTATTGGGCTGCTCAACGGCAACTTCTCATCATTGCTACAATCAACCAGGCCCGCCGATGATCTCAAGCAAATGCTGACGCTTTGCAGCCGGCCTCAAGTCAGTGCCAGCGAAATACAGACTATCCGACGAGTTGTCTTTCATACTCAGGTTTCAGCAATCAGAACCATGGGGAGCAATGTCTTTGCTCCAGGCACCGAAATTGAAATCACACTGGATACAGACAAGCCTTTTCATGCATTCTGCGATGTCTTGAATCACTTTTTCCAACAGTTCTGCAGCTTCGATCGTTATATTCAACTCAAAATCCGCCTTTATGGGCATGACGGCGTTGTTAAAACTTACCCCAAAGTCCATGGGAGCCAGTTATGTCTCTGACACGTCTGCACGATCTGGCCAAAAACCCACAGCGATATGATTTCGTTCAAGCCATGCGGCTGCTCGAACAACTGTCCGCACAAGGCGGAAAGCGTTTGAATCTCACCTTGAAAGCAGAGGCCATGCCAAGCGGTACGTCGTCAGAGGTCAGTTACTTTTCCTCTGCCAATGGCGGCGCCAAACTGAGACTTGCCAAACAAGCCTTGTCCGGCGTTAAAGGTGTGATACCCGATTACATTTATGAAGAGATGCTGACCGCTCTGCACCGGGATAATCATGCCTTGAAAGACTTCTTAGATGTGTTCAATCAACGTCACTTTGAAATCAGCTACCGTGTTGAAAGCCAGGCGTGGCTATTACTGGAGCGTGAGCAGCAACCAGCAAAGACTCAGTTGCTTAAACATCTGGCGACACTGGAGTATCAGCACAAACCTTACTTTCAGTACAGTTTGTTGCTGGGACAGAGAAGTCGTAATCCAGTGGCTCTGAGTCAGATATTAAATGACTACTTTCCCTACAAAATAACGGTTCAGTGCAGCCAGGCCGAACGGCGCCAGCTCCCCACAGACTCCTTGACCCGGTTGGGTTGCCAAGAAGACTACAACAGCCGTGTTGGTCAGGGTTTTCTGCTGGGTAATACAGGGTTAGTTCATTTCAACCGTCTTACGCTGACGCTTGAGCCGTCGAATCGTGCAGAGTTTCTCCGCATACAGTCTGACACTCGATTGGCGGACGAAATGGTTTCGCTCAGTAAACACTACCTACGCGACAACACCGTAATTTCGGTGTACCTCAACGTCAGACGTTCGTATCTTCAGCAGCCCAGCATTTCGGCAAAGTCTGCCTCGGCGCTCCGATTGGGCGAAGTCGATTGTCTCGCTCCTCAATACAAACCCAATGAGTTGGTCAAAATTCTGCTCAGGTAGATAACCAACACGTGATTGAGATACAAGGAATTAAGTATGGCTCAAGTAACTTTAACCAATCTGGTCAGCAAGCTTTCTCCGGAATTAAAACAGGCACTGGAAGTCTCGGCTGGAGCTGCGATGAATCAGGGAGTGGCCGCCATTGAAGTGGAACATTGGTTGTTGCAGTTGTTGTCTCAACAGGATGCGCATCTCTTGGACCTGCTTAGCAAACAGAACCTGTCTCAGGACGAGTGGGTGAATGAACTGAGTGACAAGCTCAGTCGCTTACCCAAAGGTAGCGAAGGCCAACCCACACTCAGTCAACCTTTAACGGAGCTGATCAAAGATGCCTGGATGCTTGCTTCGGTGAACTACGGACACAATCAGGTGATCAGCCTTCACTTGATTCAGGCGTTACTCCAACAGAATGTTCTTGGCATGACGACGCACTCTTTCACATGCTTGAAGCCACTCTCTCTCGAAGCGTTACAAGGGCAAATTCGCCAGGCAAAAGTCGGACACTCAGTTTCCGTGCCAGGCGAAGTAAGGGCATCGACGCAAGAAGGAGCCGATGCGCTGAGCAAATACACCATCAACCTTACTCAGCAAGCACTCGACGGCCACATTGATCCTATCTCGGGACGCAATGCGGAAGTACGTAAAGCCATCGATATTTTGTGTCGAAAACGCCAGAACAACCCAATTCTGGTCGGAGAGCCCGGCGTTGGTAAAACGGCCGTCGTTGAGGGGTTAGCGCTGCGTATCGCCGCTGATGAAGTCCCTGGCGCGCTGCAAGGCGTCCAAATTCACTCTCTCGATCTGGGATTGCTTCAGGCTGGAGCAAGTGTTAAAGGTGAATTTGAAAACCGATTGAAAGATGTCATTAACGAGGTCAAAAACGCCGAACAGCCCATCATCGTGTTTATTGATGAAGCCCATACCTTGATCGGTGCTGGCGGTGCCGCCGGACAAAACGACGCGGCGAATCTGCTCAAACCGGCGCTGGCAAGAGGTGATTTCAAAACCATTGCGGCTACCACGTGGGCAGAGTACAAAAAGTATTTTGAAAAAGATCCGGCTCTGACTCGTCGATTCCAGACGGTTTCGATTGACGAACCCAACGCTGATGACGCGATGCAAATGTTGCGAGGGGTTGCGCAATCCCTACAACAACATCACGGCGTCTTCATTACCGACGCAGCCATCGAGGCTGCGGTACACCTTTCTATTCGATATCTGCCCAGTCGGCAGCTACCGGATAAAGCCATCAGTTTACTTGATACCGCCAGTGCCCGTATCGCACTGACTCAGGGCGCAAAACCTGAGGTTATTGAGTCTTTGGAACAAAAACTGCGTTATGAACAAAATGAGAGAGCTGCACTGGAAAAAGAACAGGCTCTGTTTGGTCAGCGTGACGACGCGATTCAGTTGCTCGACGAAAGCATCCTACAACATCAAAGTCAGTTGGCTGATTATCAGGATCAATGGCAACAGGAAATTCAGCTCGTCGACAAAATAAAGCAGCTTCAGGAGAGCATCTTCAATGCTGATGAGCAGAGCGAACACGCAGAGCCTCGCCAACAACAAATGAACGCGTTGCTTGATGAGCTTGCCGAACTCCAGGGCGAGACACCTTTGGTTAACGCCATGGTCGATGCCAATACCATTGCACAGGTCATTGCCAACTGGACCGGTATCCCCGTCGGTAACATGATGAGTGACGAAATTGCCAAGCTGCTCAATCTCGAAAATGAACTGGACAAACGCGTCATCGGACAAGACGTCGCCAAACAGGAATTGGCTAAAGCGATTCGCATTTCCAGAGCCGGTTTAACCGACAGCCGCAAACCCATTGGCGTATTTCTCATGTGTGGACCGAGCGGTGTCGGGAAAACAGAAACCGCGATGGCGCTGGCAGAGCAGCTTTATGGAGGGAGCAATGATCTGACCGTCATCAACATGACCGAGTTCAAAGAGGAGCACAAAATTTCCATGTTGCTCGGTTCTCCTGCTGGTTACGTTGGGTTCGGTGAAGGCGGTGTGCTGACCGAAGCCATTCGACGTAACCCCTACTCAGTGCTCTTGCTCGATGAAATGGAGAAGGCCCATCCGGGTGTGCATGACCTTTTTTATCAGATATTCGATAAAGGCCACATCAAAGACAGCGAAGGCCGTACCGTTGATTTCAAAAATACCATCATCATCATGACCTCCAACGCTGCCGATCAGGCCATATGCGACGTATGCAGTGAGAACACTGAACGATTGGATAGCAGTCAACTTCTTGATGCCATCCGTCCGGATTTGCAGCGTTACTTCAAACCGGCTTTCCTCGGGCGAACGACAATTGTGCCCTACTACCCACTTAATGACGCAGAATTAAGTCAGATCACCGAAATTGCGCTCAATCGCATCAAAAGGAAACTGGCCGAGCAATATCAAGCAAGCTTTACCTGGGATCAGGGATTTGTCGATCAGGTTGTCAGCCGGAATACCGACCCAACGACAGGCGGGCGTGCCGTTGAGCAGATCATTAATCGCTCACTAATGCCCAGACTGGCGGAAGAGTGCATCGCCTGTTTGAGTGAGCGCAAACCGATCTCTCACGTGGTGGTCCGGGCCGACAACTCGGCTCAAGGTTTTGAGTTGCTGATCAGTTGAGCCTGCATATGGAAACTAGGCTTCAGCCAACCAAAGTCACCTGGTCGCTCAGAACCAAACTGGTTCTGGCGATCATTGCTGTGCTGTTGTTTTCGTTATCACTCAACACAGTCCTGAATTATCTGAACTTTGAAAAGCGCCTGACTGAAACCAGCGATTCCTTATATCAGATAGTGGTAGAAGAGACCAAAAACGACATTCAACAGGCACTGAGTCTGGGTTTACCGCTGGCAGCCATCACGAATGTTCAGGCATTGCTGGAGCGACGCGCCGAACTGGTGGATGGCATTACCGAGCTGAGCGTGACAAATACGGCAGGTCACACCATTTTCTCAACTGGCCACCATTCAAAGGGGCTGGAGCGCCATATTCGCGTGCCGTTGAGCAATACCTTCGGAATGGAAGAAGGTATTCTGCAATTGCGCTATTCCGTCACGCATTTGAATCTGTTGCACAAAGAGTTGCTCAAGAGCCAGATTCTTGCGGCCATATTCTGGCTGAGTTCATGCGTTATTGTGGGCTACCTTGCTCTCAAAGTCGTGCTGCATAATGTACTGCTTAAGATCAGCGATACCACGACGATTCTGGCCAGTACGTCACAACACGATGCACGCCAAAGACTCGCTCTCGCACAGCAGAGAATGGGCTCGTCACACCACTCCTCCTGGTGGCGGCGCCTGAGCTCTCGAAATTACCCCTTGTTATTGATTCTACTTGCAATTCTGCTCACCATAGTGGCGAACCTTGGTGCTTCCTATCACTCCTTGCACGTATTCTCCGATATTTATGAACCCACCCTGATTCAAAAATCACAATTAATTGGTGACGCGCTGCGCTCCATGATTGATCGTTTATTGCAAAGCGGTATCCCACTCAACCAGTTAAATGGTTTGGAAGAAGAGTTTGCATTTTATATTCAGCGTCACGAAGAGTTAGTTTCCATCAGCCTCAACGCGCAAAATCAGCCGGTGTATACCTCGGCAGAGCAACTGACCGGTAGCCAGCAGCTCAATACCAGCCTGATCACTCTAAAACCGGACTCTCAAATTGCGCTAACGCTGACCACCGACAACAACATCATTGGCAAATTGATCGAAGAGAGCGTGATGGACATGTTAACGGTCCTGATCACCTCGTGTCTTTTCGTCAGTGAAATTATTCTCTTTCTGTGCCACTTTATGATTCTCTCACCGTGGCAACAAATTAAGCAGGTATTCGCGACAACCCGGCAACGTGGTGCTCTCTGTCTGGCGCGCAGAACCACTCGTGACGAACTGCGTTTACTGATAGACCAACTTAACAAAACCGTCCTAGAGATAAACCCAGCGCAAGATCGCCAACTTATCCGCAGCGCCGATTATCGTTTTATTCGTTTGCCTCTGTTTTTGCTGGTGTTTGCTGAAGCTTCGTCACTGGCCTTTTTCCCTAATTATGTGCTGACACTGGACAACAGCTCCGGCTGGATTCCCGACCACTTGACAACCAGCGTGCCAATTTCACTCTTCATGCTCTGCTGGGCGTTGTCTCTGCCCTTTGCCGGCGCCTGGTCAGATCGAGTGGGACGCCGCCGATCACTCGTAACGGGATGTCTGGTCACCTGTATCGGGTTAGCCGCTACAGCCGCCGTCAATAGCCTGGAAATGCTCCTGCTGACACGCGCGTTTACTGCCGTTGGTTACGGTATCGTTTTTATTTCCGCACAAGGTTATGTCACCGACACCACGACAGACACCAGCCGCACCAAAGGCATGGCCACGTTTCTCTCTGCCTTTTTCTCCGGCTCATTATGTGGTGCCGCGATAGGTGGCATTCTGGCAGACAAGCTTGGGTATCCCGAAACGTTCCTTTTCGCAGCGTTTCAGGCGTTGTGCAGTGCGATTTTGGTAGGGGCTATCTTCACCAGCCAAGAGCGCGGCCTACAAGCCAATCCAGTTAAACTGAGTGATTTTCGCTTGTTGCTCAATAATAAATATTTCGCCCTGATCACCTTATGCAGCGCGATTCCGGCCAAAATCATACTAACCGGATTCCTCTACTTTCTATGCCCCATATATTTACAGTTTCTGGGGGAAAGCAGTTCAGTGTCTGGCCGGATCATGATGACCTATGGATTGGCCATCATCCTCATATCACCGCTTTGTGCAGCAATGATAGACAGACAAAACAATAAAATCGCGTTCATTGTTGCGGGTGGCCTGATGGCAGCAACAGCCATGATAAATGTCCAGTTACTTCCCGGCACACTGGGGTTACTTCTGATTGTGGTACTAATCGGCATCGCCCATGGCATCAGTATTTCGCCGCAACTTCCGCTGGTGATTGAACTGCTGGGCAATCAGGGCATAGAGCGAGGCAAAGTGATCGGCATTTTTCGCCTTACCGAACGGGTGGGCAACATATCCGGGCCACTGCTGACCGGAATGCTGTTAACGCTGTTTAGCTACAATCAAACCATTATGTTGTTTGGCGTCGCCTTACTGCTCAGCACCATGGTGCTGGCTCTAGGGTATGCATGGTTTATCCGCGTCGACAAAAATAAACTGGAGGTGACCGGATGAGAAACCGAATCCTGTTGCTTCTGACGCTGATGGTCGTCACACCGAGCTGGGCGACACAAACCCACAAACAAGTGGTTTTGCTGCTTTGGCGAGGTGTGACAGACGCTGAGCGTGGCTTCGTCGACTACCTTTCGGAACGTGTCAACGTCGAATTCACTTATCTCAATGCCGATAAAGACATTCAGCGTCTGCGTCACCATATCGCTCATCTTGAAACACTCAGGCCCGATCTGGTTTATACGTTCGGTACCACCGTCACCCGTGAGTTATTGGGCACCTCTTTGCAACCCACCGAGTTTCGCAGTCGTCACTTGGCGCCAGTGGTGTTCAGTGTGGTCTCAGATCCCCTTGGCTCTGGCCTAATCTCTTCCGATCCAGACGAAGCACGTCCTTTCACCGGCGTCAGTCATATCGTGCCGCACAAGGTACAGCTCAACGCCATATCACGACTGAGTCACGTTAAATCCTTAGGAGTGGTGTTCAACCCCCAAGAAAATAATTCGGTCATCACCGCCAATAAAATTCATCTGCTGGCGCACAAGTTCGGACTCGATGTGCACTTGTATCCATTTGCGTTGGTGCAAAATAAGGTCGACCTGAACTCACTCAATAGCATCATTAAAACCATGCAGCACGATCACGTCGACCTGGCGTATCTGCCTCCGGACTCGTATGTCATTTCAAATGGTAAGCCGATTGTAGATGCCCTCCACCATGCCGGGCTGCTGACATTCTCAGCCACTGAATCACCAATTCGGAACCACGATGCCCTAATGGGAATTGTCAGCCGCTATTACAACGTAGGTCAGTTTGCGGCCCATAAAGCCGAATTAATCTTGCATGGCCAGCAAACCGCGGAACAAATCCCGATAGAAGCACTCAGTCAGTATTCCTATATTGTCAATATCAGGGCGGCTAAACAGTTGAACTATTTTCCACCGGTTTCGATATTAAAAATTTCTGAATTAATAGGGACAGAGCAATGACGCCTGGAAGAACACCCAAATTGATGTACCTGTTGGCCTGCTTACTCCTGACAACGTTAAGCCCGGCACCTGCGTTGGCTCAACAAGCAGTAGGCCCTGCACGACTGATGCTGACCACACAAGACTGGCCACCCTACCAGGTTTATCAGAACGGAGAAATGCAAGGATTGGCACTGAACAAGATTAAGTGCGCGCTCGGAAAACTCAGCCAGCCCTATCAAATTACCATGACGGACTGGTCCGAAGCGCAATTGCGTGTCCACAGCGGCGCGCAGCATGGCTTTTTCGTCGCAACCCAAACGCAGGAACGCGATGAATACGCCACCCTATCGACGCCGGTCGCCCAACAAACATTGCAGTGGTATTTTGGCCCTGGAGTTGAGCCAAAGATCACTGAATTGTCTAAAGTGAATCTCAAGTTTTCAGCCAAGTTTGGCTCAAGCAAATGGTTTTGGCTCAAACGTAACGGCTACAACGTCGTAAAGCAGCCCAGAGATGCTAAAGTTTTATTAACGCTTTTAAAACAAAGGGAAATTGACGTCGCTCTGGAAGATGAACTGGTATTTCGAGCCGAACTGAACAGCGCCGCCCTTCCGGTCGACTACTTTACGCATCAATTACTGGAAACCAAACCCATGGGAGTTTATTTCTCCAAGCGTTTCCTCAATCAGTACTCAGGCTTTTTAAAAAGCTTTAATTCCGCCGTAACTCAGTGTAAGGGATAGCCCGTGACCATAAGCATTCATTTAATCGCCATACCCGACGATGAAGTTGTCGCCTCCCGCGTCATTTATCTGCCTAAAAGCGGCGGCACATTCGGAAGAGACACAAACTGTGACGTTGCCTTACCCGATCAGGGGAAGCGCATTTCTCGCGTACATGGTGACATTCATCTCAGCGAGCATGGCTATCGCATTCGTAGCCGTGGGAAAAACAGCGCTATTCTCAACGATAAACCGCTGATGGCCGAAAAAGACTATCCACTCAATGACGGCGATATTCTCAAAGTAGAAGGTTATACCATGCTCATCAGCACACTGGTCAGCTCCAACAATATTGATGAGCGCATTCAGCAAGATACCGGCCCTAGACTTGAACGGGGATTCAACCTCAATCTGGATGATGAAACGGACTTTCTGGAAGACATTGAAACGGCAGCAGCGGAACGGGCTGCATCTGGGTTCTCTACACACAATGTCATGAGTGACGACCCCTTTGCCTCAGATCCGTTTGAAGATCTTGATGAAGAACAAGTGGCGCCTCACGTCGAAGATAGACAAGACAACCTCTCACATCAGGCACATCAACTCGAATTCCTTCCGGTGGAAACACGACAGACATCTCAACTGGAAAGTGCCATTGACAAATTGATCACGCTTACTGAAAAAAACCAACCGTATCTGCACAATCCTATGTTGCAACACGACGCGTTGTTTTCCGCGCTGGAAGCCACTGTGGACCAATTTCTTGATGAACTGGCCCCAGAACAATTAGAGACACAATTCAGTGAATACCTCCACGGTAGCCTGTTTGCCAGCAAAGAGAAAAAGTATTGGCGAATCTATCGCAAGCACTTTACTCACCGTCATGAGAACGGTGATTTTCGTCGCCAGTTCAAAGCGTTGTTTCTCGAGAACATGCAGAAACAGAGGGAGGAAAGCTGATGAAGTTCGGGGTATCTCTGATGTGTCTGATGATCCTTACGGCTTGCTCGTCAGATCCAACGCCAACTATCACGCAACGTTCACTGACCGTGACGGCGGACGCTTCCGTCAACCCCAGTGCAACCAGTAAAGCCAACCCGGTGATCGTCAGGTTGTATCAACTCAAGGATCAGCAGATGTTCAAACAGTTGGCTTTCATCGACCTTTACAATAACGATGTTCAGTTGCTGGCCGCCAACCTTATCTCCAAACAGGTGTTGCCCGTTGTCATGCCAGACAGCAAAACCTCACAAACTATCGATATCAACAAAGACACCCAGTATTTGGCCGTACTGGCAGAGTTTTCCAATTATCAGGATGGCGAAGCGAAAGCGGTCTCAACCCTGCCGACCGAAGATGATCAGTACCTGCAAATATCTCTCAACGATGATGCGGTGACCATCGAAGTGATCACACCTGAATCCAGTTGGTGGCAGATTTTCTGAGACGATGACTATAGGGATATTACGTGGACGCATTTAAAAAAGTTGTATGGCAGGAAGGGATGTTCATCGCGCCGCAACATTTTCAGCAACAAGACCGGTATGTACAAAATTACATCCGTCAAAATGTTGAAACACTGGCGGGATACGCTCCGTTCTTTGGTAT
The DNA here is from genome assembly GCF_009904765.1 of Vibrio sp. V39_P1S14PM300. NCBI lineage: Bacteria > Pseudomonadati > Pseudomonadota > Gammaproteobacteria > Vibrionales > Vibrionaceae > Vibrio > Vibrio sp. V39_P1S14PM300. The sequence goes on along the minus strand of NZ_WXWP01000275.1, from coordinate 4,398 downwards.
TACCGCACTCAGCATTAATCATGATTTACTAAAGATCGGCAAACTCTCAGTCACCTCGTGTGCCGGATTGTTCCCCGATGGTACGCATTTCGATTTGAACCATGAAATCACGGTCGATATTCCAGAAGGTACGGTAGAGAGCGTGGTGTATCTCGCGTTGCCACTTTCATTGCAAGGAAATAATGATTTCAGCAGTGACACCGAAACACAGAGCCGCTATCAAACTCGCGGTATTAATGTCTTCGACACCTCAACAACAGACAATGCCAGCGTCGAGGTTGATATTGCCCAGCTCAATATCAACCTGAGATTAGCCAGCAGTGACAGCTCTGGCTTTACTCTGATTCCTGTGGCTAAAGTTCTTGAATGTGGTGATAACGGCGACGTGATTCTCGATCGCGCGTTTATTCCGGCTTGCCTTCATTACGGCGCCTCACAATTTCTGACAGAGCGCCTCAAAGAGATCCACGCTCTGTCTTACAACCGTGCCCAGACTTTGCTCAAACGCATAGAAGCCGGGCAAGGGCAAAAAAGCACCCAGTCGCTGATGCAAGATTATCTCTGGTTGCAGACACTCAATACCTGGCTGCCCTGGTTTGATCTCACCATCATCAACCCCAAAGTACAGACGCACAACATTTACACTCAGTTGCGCCGCTACGAGGCGCAAATTCTTGCATTGACGCCAGCGGTGCCACCAAGCTGTCCAGAACTGAACTACGCGGCACTCTACGAGAGCTTTAACCCGCTGTTTTCCAGCTTAAGAAATATGCTCACGCTGGTACAACAAGATTCCGTCCTGGAGTATCACTGGGATCACTCCCTGTTCGAAAAACGTCGTTTGCTGAGAACCGTGGTTCGGGATCCTGCCAGCGTCACCAATCGCCGTTTTGTGCTCAGCGTTAAATCTGCACTTAACACCAGTGAACTCAATGATCTGTTTCCGATTGCAGCAAAGCTAAGCAGCAATACCCGTATTGTTGAACTGGTGCGCAATGCCCTGTCTGGAATCAAAATGACCCCACTGCCTTTGGCCCCGAGCGAACTAAAACCCATGCAGGGAACGGCGTATTTTGAAATCGACACCACGGACAGAAGCTGGCTGGACATGCTGGAGACACGAGACGCGCTGGCGCTCCATGTCGATGCACGAATTCCAGACCTGGATGTGGTGCTGTACGCGTTGAGGTAGTGCAATGAATTATCTGGATGAAGAAACTCTGGTTTGGGACACCAAACAACAAAGCGTCGTCGACCTCAACAATGAGGCGGCTGGACCAGAGATGGTCAGAATCAAAACCTCAACCAGCCAGCTTGAGTTCCTGCGCCATTTTGACAAAGCAGAAAATCAGCTCATTAATATCAGCGCTGAACTGCTTACTATCGCTCTGAAAGTCAGCACCATGCCCGAGCCGGATGATATCCATGTACTGCGCGAGGAATTGGTAAGCCAAATTAATGAGCTAAAAGCGAAAGGTGCCGAGCTCACCTACCCGGTAGCGGTGATCGACAAGCTGTGCTTTTTATATGCCGTCGTTTTGGATGAGTTCATTATTTACACTGAGTGGGGAGAGCAACGTAGTTGGGAGAACAAAACCCTGCTCAGTGAACTGTTCGGCATGCGAAACGGCGGTGAGCTGTTTTTTACCGTGACAGAAAAAGCCATGCGCCAACCCCACAAACTGATTGACTTATTGGAGGTCATCTATCTGTTTCTCAATATCGGCTTTAGGGGGCAGTACCGTGAAGCTGGTTCAGATCAGTTAAAGCGCGTTATTCATCAGTTGGAGCAACTCATCAGTCAGTACCGTCAGTCTGGTGCGCTCTACTGCCACACCAAGACGAATCTGCCGAAATGCCGTAAACCAACACGAAGAAAACGTTACCTTGTCACCACCATGTTCTTTGTCTGCTTGATCGCCACCAGCGTCGGTTTTACCTACTTCTGGTATGACAAGACCTTGCCTCATCGTGCCCGGGACTTCCAGAACCTACCAGACTATAGCCAGCGGTATGTTCTGTCCGGAGAAGTCAACGACATCGTTTTCATCAGTTCAGACAGTGATCTGGCGCAGCCTCCTGCCAAAGCCAGTAAAGTGGAGTTGGTCAACACAACGCCTCCCTTATCAATCGCCACCAGCCACTCTGACTGGTTGGTTCAACTGGCCACCTTCAGCACTGAAAAGAACGCAACTCGCTTTATCAGCACTCTATCGCCCAATTCTTACGAGCCTGTTGTCGACAAATACAAGGCGTATTTCCGAGTGATTATCCGCACTACATCATCCCAGCAAGCGCAAACGATTCAGGCCTGGTTTAAAGATAAAGACAACATTAACGCCATCATTGTGCAAGGTCTCGGTGAGACAGCACGTAAGCAAGGAAGCCAATAATGACATCCGTGGAATCCACCGCTTCAAAGCAACGCCGAAACATCCTGCTCGCCATACTGACGGCGCTGATCGTTGTCACCCTCGGTCTGACTCTGACCTGGCTCACCCGCATGTACGCAGACTGGAGAATATCCGCGGCTGTCAGCCTTATTCTGGCATTGCTCATTGCAGGGCTCCTTTACTGGGGGGGGCAGCGTCGCCAGTCTGGTCAGGAAGACGCAGATAAGGAAGCACTGGCGGTTATTCGTCAGCGTCAGCGGCGACTTGCCGAACATTTCCAACGAATGTTGAAAAGCCAGAGAAGCAAAAAACGTCTCAGCAGCCGATATGATTTACCTGTCTATCTGTTGCTCAGTGCCGACATGGAATCTGATAAGCCGATCATTACCCAGATGGGTTACGACGCTTACAAAGTGGATGATTTTGGTAATGATATCGAGTTTCCGATTCTTTTCTGGCAGAGCGAACACTCGATTCTGATCTCAATCAGCCGGGCAGATGACCAACACCCGGACTATATCCGAACACTGTGTAAACAACTGATGAAATGGCGGCCGCGACAAGCTGTCAACGGTCTGTTGGTCACAACGGACGTCACTCAGTTGATTAATAGCAATGAGCAAATAGAACAACAGGCTGACGAAGTCGCCGGTCTCATCAAAGCGTATAACCAGCAATTTGGTCTCAACCTGCCGGTTTATAATCTGATCACCGCCATGGGAGGCATCGCCGATTTCTGTCAGTTTTTCTCCGGATTTGAAGAAGCTCGGCGTGACGACGTTTTTGGCGCCACGATGCCATACAGAAAACACGGCGGTATTGACGCCAATTGGTTCAATGACGAGTTCGATCATCTGATCAGCCAGCTTATCGCGCACAGCAGCAGTGCCATGGCCAACCAGTTAAATCAGGATTATCGAAATGCCATCGGTAGCGCCCCTTTCCAACTTGGTCTGCTCAAACAAAAGCTGTGGCTGTTTCTGCAACGTTTGTACCGGGGCGAGCAACTGACCGACGCGCTTCAGTTCCGCGGATTCTACTTTACCCATCATGGCAAAGAAGGCATACAGTCAGATTTACTTGCAGCGACAGTTAACCAGTCTCTCGGCAGCGATGCCTATCTCCGACAAGCTCAGTTGCCAGTCACGCAGAGCTTGTTCGCACAAAACCTGATGTCACACGTGATTTTAAGTGAGCAACAACTGGTTGGTGTCAACCGCCGCAAAGAAAACATGCTCTGGCTTAGCCAATCTGCGTATACCGTGTTTTGGCTCGCTCTGTTTGGCTTTGTTCTGCTGGTGATCAAACTGGATTTTGATTATCAAAGTCAACGGGAAGCGCGGGCAGACAATATGTGGGAGAGCTATAAGGAAGCGATCGCAGCCTCTCCTTATAACGTTGAAAACATGGCAGACAATATCCCCAACCTTTACGCGCTGCACAGCATTTATGCGCTTTATAAACAGCCTGAGCCATGGTTCAACTTACCGTTTTTACCCAGTGCGACCATCAAACCTGCCGTCGAGCAGGCTTACTTTAACGAGTTACGTCAAGTGTTAATACCATCCATGGAAAACACACTGGAAAAAGACTTGTTTGTCTACGTAAATCTGGAAGATCAATCTCAGACACTGGCCTTACTGAACAACTACCGGATGCTGTTTGATAAGCAGCGCTCCAATATCGAAGAGCTGAAAACCTATTTTGTCCGGACACTGCAGGATCAGGGCGAAGCCGACAGCATTAATATCGCCCAACTTGACCGCCTGCTTGATGATGTCTTCGCTCAACAGATGGTGCCGGTCAAAGTGAACTACGAGCTGGAAACACTGGCCAAAAAAGTGATCAGTCAGAGCGGCATTGAAAATCTGCTGTATCAACATATTCTCAACGCACATCACGACAAACGCATCGACGTGCGTAAAGAGTTAGGTAGCCGTTTTTCCAGCCTGTTCAACTTTGCACCGGACTATGTAGGCTACATGGTGCCCTACCTGTATACGCC
>NZ_WXWP01000145.1:0-21654 GCF_009904765.1 Vibrio sp. V39_P1S14PM300 | reverse complement strand
ACATAGTATTGATTGTCTAATACATACTCACTTGCTAGACGTCTGAATTCGTGTTCATCCGGGATGGCGATATCTTGCATGGTAAAGTCTGGTTCAACATTGCCAAGCTCATTGTGTACACCTTCCAAGTTAAAGAAACGCACAATTAATACCGAATGGGTACTGCTCATAGAAACGCGCTTAACATCAAGTTCCTGCATCATAAACTCGCCTTGGCGAGTCTGATTCTCGATGCGCCCCACCCATCGATCCGAGTGTTTGAGTGCGGCTTTCAGACGTTGCAAAAATACCTCGTTTGCCATCCCTGAGCTGCTGTCCGTCAGAGGTTTACCGATACATTGAGAAGCACTCAGTCCAAAACAGTTCAAAAAGGTTTGGTTAACAAACAACACATCGAAATCTTCATCAACAATGACCACCGACTTTCGGTCATCATCCAGAATGCTGTCTATTGATCGGTAGGTGTGCATCATTTTGGGCAGTTCGGAGATGACTTCTAAATTGCCAGAAATAACGTCGTCAGCGACTTTCGACCCCGAAACTCGTATCACCTTTGATAGCAGACCTTTGGTGCTGTAAAGAATACTTGTGACATACATTTTGTCCTGAGCGATACAGATTTTAAGAAAGTCATAAAAACTACGCCGCGTACGTTTTGACATAGGTTTTAAAACGTCACGCAACGCACCGCTTTTGATCAGCGTCCGTTCGTGCAAAGCATCGTGAACGAGGACCTGTTTACTCTCTAAATCGACGGACCACAATGCTTGTGTTGAATTCGGGTACTGACCCATCTGCGCCATGCTGTACCTACCCTAGCCTTATTCTTCGGTATGCAACAAGCAAGTTAGGAAAACACGGTGTATTTTCAACGATTAATTTTATCGATAGGCAAAAGATGCGAGGTATATGGACACGTTTTATACCAAAGTATTATTCGGTTTCTGTTCTGTAAACATCCAAATAAAGCGTGAGGTTGTGTTTTTTGCAAATACAACACATCAAATTGACGCTATCTATCTCAGTTATCAAGAAAAACATTAATAAAAAAGTTGAAACAAAAAATCGCATCCTATACTGCTAAAAAAACAGAGGTGGCCTATGCACTATACCCTTCAAAGCGAAGTAAACATCGCCAATATTGAACAAGTTAAAGCGCAACTCACAACATCGCTGACTCAAGGGGAAGCGGTGGAATTAGACGCCAGTGAAGTGTGCAAAGTGGATACAGCGGGTATGCAGTTACTGCTCTCGTATGTACTTGGTTTGAAACAACAAGGAACAGAAGTTCATTGGAAAAGCCCATCAGACGAGTTAAGCACAGTCGCTAAATTGCTGGGGTTGGATTCAACTCTCTTCCAGTAAACAGAATTGTTTTTGATTATCAAAAGGAACTCGATATGAAAATTCTTGCTGTGGACGATTCACAATCTATTCGTCAGATGGTCAGCCATACTCTGCAGGATGCAGGTCACGAAGTCACAACAGCGGTTGATGGTGTGGATGCGCTAAGCAAATCAAAACAGGCTAAGTACGACATCATCATTTCAGATATCAATATGCCCAACATGGACGGCTTGGAATTTGTCAAACAAGTCAGAAGCCAGGCTATTCACAAATTTATCCCGATTCTTATGCTAACTACAGAAACCAGTGCAGAGAAAAAGTCTCAGGGCAAACAGGCAGGCGCAACCGGTTGGATCGTCAAACCTTTCAACCCCGAGACGTTGATTAAAACCATTCAACGCGTGGTTTGAGTAAGGTGGTGGTATGGCATTGGACATGGACCAATTACGCGGCATTTTCCAAGAAGAGTGTCGCGACAATCTCCAGCTTATTGAACAAGAGCTACTGGCTTTCGACTGTGAAAGCCCGGATGCAGAAACAATCAACACTATATTTCGCGCCGCCCATTCGATAAAAGGCGGTGCGGGCACTTTTGATTACCACTACATCAGTGACTTCACACATTTGGTAGAAACACTGTTAGATGAAGCTCGCAACGGAAAGCGGCAGCTTGACCGCGGCAGTATTGATCTGCTGCTAAAAGCAAATGATTTCACTGAACAAATGCTTTCGAATTACGAATCAGACACCGAAATTGATCTCTCAAACATGGCCCAGCTGACTCTAGAGCTTCAATCACTGCTGAAAAGTGAGTCGCTGGGCACGCTTGACGGCGACGAAAACCGTGAACTTCAAAAGCAGAACACTGAACTGCAAGAGCACGGTGAATGGGAAATACACTTCGCCCCTCATGAAGATCTGTTTTTTTCCGGTAACGATCCGGCCCGAATTATAAAGGAGCTCACCAGCCTCGCGAGTGAAAGCAACGTCATCTGTCAGATAAATGAAGTCCCTGATTTCGCACAGCTCGAACCTCAGTCTTGTTTCCTTTCCTGGATAATTAAGCTTGACGAGAGCGTAAGCGAATCCGATATAAAAGAAGTGTTCGAGTGGGTCGAAGATGAATGTGATCTCAGTATCAAACGCATTTTGCACGGCCACACACAAGACGAAGAACATATTGAAGTCACCACTACCGAAACACAACAAGTCTCCAAACCTGCTGCTCCGCAGAACCCGCGCAGTGGTTTTTCGATTCGTGTGGATATCGAAAAAGTCGACCACCTGATTAACCTGGTCGGAGAGCTGGTCATCACCCAGTCAATGATCAACGAACTCTCTCATGACTTTGACATGAGTAAGCTTGAGCCGTTGCAAAGCGGTATCGAACAGCTACTGCAAAATACGCGTGAAATTCAAGACAGCGTACTCAACATACGAATGCTTCCGGTCAGCTTTGCCTTTAACCGCTTCCCGCGTTTGATTCGCGATCTGGCGCCCAAACTCGGCAAAGAGATCCAACTGGATATTGAAGGTGAAAACACCGAGCTGGATAAAACTGTGCTGGAAAAAATTACCGACCCATTGGTGCATCTGATCCGTAATGCCGTCGACCATGGTGTTGAAACGCCCGACGCAAGAAAGCAGAAAGGCAAAAGTCCGCAAGGTCGTGTGGCATTAAAAGCCAGTCATCAGGGCGGTAATGTCGTGATCGAAATTCAGGATGATGGCGCAGGCATTAACCCCTCGGTAATTTTCGACAAAGCAATTAACAAAGGCTTATTACCCCCCCATACCCAACGACACGAAATGAGCGACGACCAGATTTTCCAGCTTATTTTTATGCCCGGTTTTTCCACCGCTGATGTCGTTTCAGATTTGTCTGGTCGCGGGGTTGGTATGGATGTAGTGAAAAAGAACATCGAGTCTCTCGGCGGTGCTATCGCTGTAGAATCTTACATCGATGCCGGAAGCCGTTTCACGATAACACTTCCGCTCACACTCTCCATTCTTGACGGTCAGTTGGTCAACGTCTGTGGGCAAATTTACGTGATTCCTTTGATTTCAATTGTGGAATCCATTCAAGTGGAACAAGGAAAAATTAATATCGCAGCCGGCGGCCAGGAACTGTATCAACTACGGGATCAAAATTTGCCTATTGTCCGGTTACACCACGAGTTTGATCTGAGTTCCAACAAGCGAATCGAAGACGGCTTATTGTGCTTTGTTGAAGCCAATGGACAAAAAGTAGGCCTGTTACTCGATGATTTGCTTGGTCAGCAGCAAGTTGTCATTAAATCTCTCGAATCCAACTTTCGCAAAGTGCATGGCATTTCTGGTGCAACCATACTCGGTGACGGTTCCGTGTCCCTGATTCTGGACATTCAAAGTTTGATTTCAACCAGCATGAAGTCGTCAGTGACAGAGCATGAAGCACCACATGTGATTGAGGGGGTGTCATGCGAGAGCTAACCGATACTCAACAAATAAGCCACAACAGTTCAGATGATGCACAGAGCACAACCTATCGCGAATTTCTCGGCTTCTTAATTGGCGAAGAGTTGTATGGCATTAATATTTGCGACATTGAAGAGATTCGAGTCTGGCAGACTCCGACTTTGATTCCGAACAGTGCAGATTTCGTGATGGGCGTTATCAATTTGCGCGGGATGATCGTGCCGATTTTCGATTTGCGAATTCGCTTCCATCGTATCCGGCCTGACTACCAGCCAACCACCGTCATTATCGTCCTCAAAGGCACCAATTCACAGGGTGATACAAAGCATGTGGGCGTCGTGGTGGATGGTGTTGCCGATGTTATTACGTGTATGGCGCACGAGATCACCCCTTTGCAGCGTGTTACATCGCTATCACGGTTTATCGAAGGGATAACTCGTCAGAAAAACGGGCTTGCAACCATACTCAGCACACGTCCACTAATGGACCTGACTGAAGAAAGCGAGGAGGGATTCTGTGATCAATGACAGTAAAGAGTACCTCTCTTTTGTGATTGAGGAGGAAGAGTATGCGATTGATATCTTGGATGTTAGAGAAGTGCGAGGCTGGACTCACATTAGAGCATTGCCTAACTCACCCAGCTACATACTGGGAGTCTTAGAGCTCCGTGGGGAGTACATCCCTATCATAGACCTGCGGCAGAAATTCGGCTTCGAACCCAGTCAAATCTCCGATTTAACGGTGGTGATTTTACTCAAATTCAACAGCAGCAGTTTAGGCATTATCGTCGATGCCGTCGCAGACGTTTATCCACTGACTCAGGAACAAGTGCAACCGCCACCGTTGGGCGGTGAGCACCCCAGATATCGTTACATTAAGGGCATCGCGAATATCAATAACAAACACATCATCTTAGTAAAACTAGAAAAATTTTTTGATCTGCAGGAATTAGATCAAGTCTTGAGCGACAAAATCAGCTAGAGGATACAGCAATGGGTTTCTTTAACAGCCGTGAATTAGAACAAGTCAAAAAAGACTACGCACAGCTCCAACAGCAACTGGAGCAACAATCTCAGGAACTGAACCGAGTCTCCTCTGCCCTGAACAGCGCGCAGACCGCGTTGATGATGGTCGATCGTGACCTCGTGATTAACTATGTTAATGAAACCTCCGTCGAATTGCTCAAACAATGTGAAGCCGAATTCCGTTCCGTCTGGCCAGGTTTTGAAGCGAGCTATGACTTTCTGATCGGTCGTTGTATTGATGAGTTCCACAAAGACCCCTCTCATCAACGCGCAATTTTGTCGAATCCCAATAACCTCCCCTTTCGTACAGACATACGCATCGGTAAGTTGATCATTGAACTCAATGTTGGTGCGGTGCTTGACGAAAGCCGCCAACACATAGGATCGACGCTTGAGTGGCGTGATGTTACCGAAGAACGCCGGAAAGAAAACGAAATCGCGACGCTCCAAGCTTCTGTCGATCAGGCTCAGACAGCGATGGTAATGGTGGACCGTGATCTCATCATTACTTACGTAAACCGCCAGACACTAGAACTGTTTAAAGAGTGTCAGCCCGAATTCCGCAAATTCTGGCCCGATTTCACTGCCGAAGAAAACTGGTTGCTCGGTCGTTGTATCGACCAGTTCCACAAACAGCCTGAGCATCAACGTCGTTTATTGGCCGATCCCTCCAATCTGCCATTTTCAACCGATATTACCGTTGGCGAGATCAAAATAGAGCTTAACGTTGCGGCAATCGTAAACGGCAGCGGCGAATACATAGGCTCGACGCTCGAATGGCGTAATGTAACAGAAGAGCGCAAAAAAGAACTGGAAATCGGCCGTCTGGCTTCCGCGGTAGATGGTATGACAACCAATCTAATGATGTCTGACCTGGATGGAAACATCACCTACCTTAATCCGTCACTGCACAAACTGCTTAAGAGCCGGGAAAGTCAGTTAGCTGAGATCTTTCCGGGATTCGCGGTGGATAAATTGGTGGGACAGAGCATTGATATATTCCACAAACGTCCCGAGCATCAACGTTCAATTATCTCAAATCCGGATCGGTTGCCATTTACTTCCAACATCACTGTTGGAGATCTGAAATTCACTCTGACTTGCATTGCCATGCGCGATCCTGCCGGTAACTTTATCGGCCCTGCGCTGCAGTGGGTTGATATCACCGAACAAGTTGATGGTCAGCAGCAAATCGAAAAACTGATTGCCAATGCTTCTTGCGGTGAGCTGGCGTCTCGGATCGACAGCAGCCAATACTCAGGCTTCATGGCTCAGTTAAGCGAAGGCGTCAACGGGCTATTAGACGCCGTCGTGAACCCTATCCGCCAGTGTATTGATGTGATGTCCAAAGTCGCCGACGGCGACCTCAAGCAAACCATGTCCGATGACATGCAAGGTGAATTTGCAGAGCTCGCAAACTCAGTGAATGCATCAATTCAGAACTTGCGAAACATGGTTGAGAAAATCACCGCCTCTTCCGCCCGAGTCGCAACGGCATCCACAGAAATTGCTGATGGTAACAACGATTTGAGTCAACGAACTGAGGCACAGGCCTCCAGCCTCGAAGAGACGGCAGCCAGTATGGAACAGATGACGGCCACCGTTCGCCAGAACGCAGAAAGCGCAGAGGGAGCGAATCATCTCGCTATCGATGCCACCAGCAAGGCCACCAAGGGGGGGCAAGTTGTCGGTCAGGCAGTGTCTGCTATGGCTGAGATTAACGATGCCAGCAAGAAGATCTCTGACATTATCGGTGTGATTGATGAAATCGCATTCCAAACCAACCTGCTGGCGCTCAACGCGGCAGTCGAAGCTGCACGCGCCGGAGAGCAAGGTAAAGGGTTTGCGGTTGTGGCTGGTGAAGTTCGCAATTTGGCCCAACGCTCAGCTGGTGCCGCCAAAGAGATCAAAGCGCTCATCAAAGACAGCGTAGACAAAGTATCAGAAGGTACTCGACTGGTAGACGAATCGGGTGAAACGTTAAACGAGATTGTCGCGTCAGTGACTGAAGTCACCGATTTGATCAGCAAAATCAATCAGGCAAGCCAAGAGCAATCGACCGGCATCGAAGAGATCAGTAAAGCCATTGTTACGATGGACGAAATGACGCAGCAAAACGCCGCACTGGTGGAAGAGGCATCCGCAGCAAGCCAATCGCTCAAAGACGAAGCCGGCGAACTTTTGAAACTGATGAATTTCTTTGCCACCGATAACAATCTCAGTTCAGTACCCATGACGGCCGAAACCATCAGCCTCTCGTCGGTACCGGCTGCACAAAAGCAGAGTTTACAAGCCAAAAGCCGTGTTTCTAACGGTGACGAGTGGGAAGAATTCTAATGGCGCAGATTGATCTGGCTCCGATTGGAGAGCAAAAGCGCTCTCCAAATAAACCAACTACGACGGCGCCGCAAACCGAGTTTTCCTTTACAGATCAGGATTTCGACTATATTCGTCAATTCCTATATCAGGAGACGGGGATCTCTTTATCACCGATTAAACGGCAAATGGTGTATGGCCGTGTGGTTAAACGCCTCCGTTACTGTGGCTGCCAATCGGTTGCTGCGTACCTGCGCAAAATGCGCCAATCTGAGGATGAAAAAGAAAAACTCATCAATGCCCTGACCACCAACAAAACCCACTTTTTCCGTGAGCAACATCATTTTGATTTTATCAAGCAGCACTTGTTGGCAAAGTGGGCACAACAACCCAAGACACGGATTTGGTCAGCAGGCTGCTCTACTGGTGAAGAGCCCTATTCCCTGGCCTGCCTGATTCACCTATTCATTGTGTACTTGCGCTCAAAAGGCTCGTCGGCGTCATTTCAGGATGCTCGGATATTGGCGACTGACCTTGATACCAACGTGTTAGAGAGAGCAAAACGTGGTGTGTATTGCGAGTCAGCGCTGGACTCTATCCCTGAGAGTTATCTGAAAAGCTGCTTTCGTAAAGGTCGGGGCGAGAATCTCGGTCATATCCAGGTCAAACCGGAAGTCGCACAGCAAGTGGTTTTCAATCAGCTCAATCTGCAACGCCCTTGGCCTATCCAGGCAGAGCTTGACCTCATCATGTGCCGGAATGTCATGATCTACTTTGACAAACAAACGCAGAAGAGTCTGATTCAGCGCTTCTATGACCAACTGAAACCAGGCGGATACCTCATTATCGGTCACTCCGAAGGTTTAGGCGAATTGAGTCATCTATTCGAACACAAGGGCATGACCATTTTCAGAAAACGTGAGGATTGATGGATTCAGTTATTGGCTATCACTCTGGTCATTTCAGCCAGTCCACTGGCAGCGATGGGTTCACCCGCTTTTACAGTCCGGAGTTTGGCAAAGAAGTGGTCAAGATCGCACCAGGCGAAATTTATTGCAGTAAGCAAAACGAACTGATCCTCACCGGGCTGGGCTCTTGTGTCAGCGTTTGTGTCTGGGACAGCCGGTTGCGTTTTGGTGGGTTGAATCATTTTCTATTGCCAAACTGCGCCCATGTCGATCATTGGCAACGCTCTGAGCAACTCTCTGTGGAATCACGTTATGGCTTGCACGCGATGGAGTTGTTAATAAACAGCATGCTCAAGATGGGCTCTTTGAAGTCTGATTTGGTTTTTAAATTGTTTGGAGGCGGCACGTTCAGTAGCAACGGGTATTGTGTAGGAGAGCGCAATAAAGCCTTCATCAGCGAGTTTGTCGACACTGAGCAATTAACCGTCATTAATCGCGATCTTGGGGGACGCGTTGCCCGGCGACTGGTGTTTGATCCTCAAACGGGTCGCGCACTGATCAAGAAAATCGATATGGAACTGCTGCAACAAACGGTTGCACTTGAACGTTATTATCAACAGCAACTTGATACTGAACTGGTGACAGAAGCTGCTCAACAACGTGTGGAGTTATTCTGATGAAAGTGTTTAAAGTTATTGTCGTTGATGATTCTGCCCTATTTCGTTCACTGCTAAGCGAAATCATTAATTCCGATAAACGCCTCGAAGTCGTAGCAACGGCGGAAGATCCGTATCAGGCTCGTGAGCAGATAAAAAAACACAAACCCGATGTGATAACACTGGACATAGAAATGCCTCGCATGAATGGCCTGCAGTTTCTGAAAAATCTGATGCGTCTCCATCCGCTTCCGGTGGTGATGATTTCGTCGCTGACCCAACATGGTCAGCAAGTGACGTTAGAAGCTCTTGAGTTAGGGGCTGTGGACTACTTCCCTAAACCGACCCAAGAAATTCTCAGTGAATTAATGAATTATCGCCAATTGGTTATTGAAAAGGTGATTACAGCGGCCCGGGCAAACATCAGCGGTAACCTGCATGACACCGCTCAGTCACCGATGAAAAAATCCAGTCACGCAAGCCAAGTGCAATTAATCGCCATTGGCGCGTCAACCGGTGGCACAGAAGCCATACGCTATATCCTGTCTCAACTGCCCAATAACTTGCCACCAATCGTCATTACCCAGCACATCAATCCAGCCTTCAGTGCTGCGTTTGCCAAACGTCTCAAACAAGTAACGAGTCTGAACTCTATTGAAGTCACGGATTCCGGCTTGATGCTAAAACCTGGCCATATCTATGTTGCCCCTGGTAATCAGCATTTGGGCGTTGAATTTCGTGGTGGTCAGTTATTTTCACAACTGGATGATGGCGAAAAAGTGAATCGGCACAAGCCATCCGTTGACGTCATGTTTGATTCCATCGCACGTTTCCCTCGCTTGAAAACATTAGCTATTTTGCTGACTGGCATGGGCAACGACGGAGCCCAGGGCATGCTGAACTTAAAACAGCGAAACAGTTATAACCTGGTTCAGGATGAACGTAGCTCGACTGTCTGGGGAATGCCAAAAGTCGCTTATGAACTCAACGCGCATCATGAAGTTCTTCCTTTACAACAAATACCGAAAACAATTATGGAGAAGTGCTATGGATAGAGCTTCCTATCTTCGGCCTGTACTGATATTGAACCTGGCAGTGATCGTTTTGCTGGTTCTAAACGCAGGGTTGACTCAATATTCAGCGTATTTCATTCCCGTTATCATCACTGGAATCATGGCGTCCAGTTGGTTAGTCATACGCGTCGAACGCAGTAACGAGCCAGTGATGACCGTAGACGATGCTTCAACAAAACAGGTACTTCAAGCCGTGTATGACGCCACAAACGACGACCTGACTCAGGCGTCCACTTCCCTGACCAATCAGTTAAGTGTCATCCAGGATTCTTCGTTAAATCTCAATCAAAGCTTTATTGATATGCAGCAAGCATGTGAACAGCAAACCGCATGCGCCACCGAACTGACGCGAAAATTGCTGAATGACAACAATCAAGAGTTCAGTCTGAGCAATGTCGCCCCCCAGACAGAAAAAGTGATTGCCAGCTATGTCCATAGCCTGGAAGAAATTCGCTCTCAGAGTAAGATGGCCTGCCAATCCATGGAGACCATGTCAGTACAGTTATCAGGGATGTTCCGGCTCATTGAGCAAGTCAGGGATCTTTCCGATCAAACTAACCTGCTGGCACTAAATGCCGCAATAGAAGCGGCTCGAGCGGGAGAAGCAGGCCGCGGATTTGATGTGGTGGCGCAGGAGGTACGAAACCTCTCTAATCAGGCGGGCTCTTTGAACAATCAGATACAGAGCCAAGTCACCACTGCGCAGAAAACCATTAGTGATGTGAGCGAAATCATCCAGAAAATGGCAGCGATTGACATCTCAGCCGCTGAAGAATCAAAAACACAAGTCGACACCATGCTCAAAGGTGTTGAATCCGTCTATACCCAGGTCGATGAACAAGTCGAGCAATTGCAACATAACGCGAAACGCGTCAATGAACTGGTTAACGTCGGCGTGCGTTCCCTGCAGTTTTCCGACATCGTATCGCAGCAAAACGAACACATAGCGTTGAGTCTGGTGCAGTTAAACCATTCTCGAACTTTCGTCGAACAGTACCTGCAAGGCCAATCCGATACCGACACATTGATCCATCAACTAAGTGAATTAAAGCAACACTCGTCAGTAGACAAACATGGTTCCACATTGCAGTCAGACATGCACGAAGGCGAAGTCGAACTGTTTTGATCCGTCCTGTGATGTATAAGTTGATGATCAACCAGATGTTGTGGTTAAAAATACTGCTTCTTTCACTCGGAATACTTTGCTCCATGGCGACCGAGGCAAAGACAATCTACGTAGTGTCTGCTAATACACAGTGGCCAGAGCTGACTAAACATCAAACGAAGATGCTTTATCGTGGCAAAGTCACCCGAGTACAGAACCAAAAAGTGGTTCTTTGCGATCTCCCGGTGGACTCCCCAACACGAATCCATTTTTACCGACAACTATTGAGGAAATCACCTACTCAAATGTACACCCAGTGGGCCAGCCTGGCCTTTTCAGGCAAAGTACAGCCTCCGATTCAGCTATCTGAGTACGGCGAACAGGCGGTTCTTAACTGGTTGTTCAACCATCCCAATGGCATTGCCTATTTTGATTTTGCTGTTGTCCCAGAATCCCTTAATGTGCTGTACACATTAGAATCGGAGTGACGCTATGAAAAACATCTCCAGCCTCGTGGCACTGCTGTTCTCTCCCTGCGTTTTAGCGGCTCACCCACTCAGCGACACTGTGATACTCGGCGGATTTGGCAGTGTTTCTGCCGCTAAATCAGACAACACCACGCCTTTGTTTCGTAATCGCGAAATTACGGATGACTGGTGCTATGACTGTGATTCAACCCTAGGGCTACAGCTTGACTGGCGGATATCTCCGGCGCTCAGAACGTCATTCCAACTCGCGAAACGTCCCCAGGATCATTATTCTGATCCTGAATGGGAGTGGGTTTATGCAGCCTATGAAGTCAATGCATTGACCATAAAGGTTGGTCGTCTGAGGTTACCTTTGTTTTTGATGTCGGAATACTACTACGTTTCCTACGCCTATCCTTGGTTCCGGCCACCACAGGATGTATATGACGCCACATTAGGTATTACCTCTTACGATGGCATTAGCTTTACTTGGAACGGTTGGTTAAGCGATCAAATCACCACCTCTGTTACTGCGCATTATGGCCTGCCAGATCAGGGGACCTTTGGGATCGTGGGTGGTCAACTTAAGTTGGATTCTGATTACACAGCGGGATTGTCGCTTCAACTTTATTTTGATGACAGCACGGTCAACGTGTCCTACCTCAGATCTGAAGCGAAGCAAACGGCCATAATGACAATCCCCTCAAGCGATCAGACGGTAACAGAACAATCCAAAGAGACCTTTGACATTTTCTCCGTCGGGATTGAACAGTATTGGGGGCCAGTACGGCTTCTCTCAGAAGGCTTGTTAAGTCGAGATTTATATGCGAATTGGTACGTGAGCCTCGATTATCACTGGCAGAGCCTGACACCCTATGTAACCTACTCACAACAACGCCGGGACCGCGACAGCGAATCTTATTTACTCGGGTTACGCTATACGTTGAATCAGCATTTGGCGGTGAACGCCGAATGGCAATATATCGATGCAAAGCGGGTAAACAGAAATGGGTCGTTTACTGCGCCACCGACAAGTTCGTCTCAAGAAGATGTGAACCTGTTTACGCTGGGGCTGTCATTTCAGTTTTAGTGGCGAGTGTAATAAGCGGGGATATTGACTTCGCTTTGTTCGATTAAATAACGAATATAGCGGGTACTTAAACTTTCTTCAGGCCATTGCGACACGATCCGTTTCGCGGCCGAGCCGTAGAAGTCATTTTTTAACAATAGCATCACTATGCGGTTGAATTTCTTTAGCCGACGGTGTAATCGCAGCTCACTTGCCTGGTTGTGGTTGTTGAGTACCGGGAGAAGACCTTCGAAGTACCACTGTTCAAGGATTTCACGCATCTCAAGCTCTTCAGCAGGCACATCCTGATGGCCCAATGATGTATCGAGCGGCGGTATGATTTTGTACACAACATCGTAAGGAGAGTTGACGTATTTGTATGTCATCGGAATGCACCTGAATCTATAGCGATAGCACTAAATAAGCTAGGATCAACCTATCGACTATCAAGTGAATTGACAGTAAAAAAATGGAAACAAGCGCACTAAAATAAAGTTGATTTTTTCGCCTGGGATCCATTATCTGCACAGAGAGCTGTTTACCGCCCTGTCCAGAACGGTGTCAGTCATTTCCGTACTCATACTTAGGATGAAAGTTTGTCAGCATTAGCCAAGCCGCTTTGTCCGCAACGTAAGACACGGGTAAACGCCATGATTAGGTACACTCCATGTATACAAAGCGTTTTGCTTCGGTGTGATGTTATTCAGGCAACTCGTATAAAAGAAGCAGAAGGAATGCCCTCAAGTGGGCTTTCAATCCTTAACACATCCTTGTGCAGGAAAGAAACACAGCGCTGCGTGACTAAGGCAAGCGCTGTGTTAGGGGGAATTGAAAGAGTGAGCAGACTAACGAAATTATGCAACAGCTACAATGTTGTTTGAAAATTATTGTTATTCGCACCTCAGAAGTATGAGTTGAGTCACCATTATCACGTGATTAACTAAACATAATTGCCAATACGGCCAGGACAGCAGGCCCTCCTTGAACGAATAATATTCTAGTATTTGCGCTCAAACCTCCAAATATGGCAGCGCAAATAACGCAAGATAGGAAAAACATCTGAATGCTGGTGCCGACTTCGGTATCCGGATACGTAAGTCCCCAAATCAAACCCGCACAGAGAAAGCCGTTGTACAGCCCCTGATTGGCGGCCAGCACTTTGGTGGATGCTGCAAATTCTTCACTGGTCGCAAACACTTTACGTGTTTTGGGTGACTGCCAGAGAAACATCTCCAAAATCAGAATGTAGGCGTGTTCCAGCGCGACGAATAACACTAAAGCTGTTGCGATATAACTCATCGTTTCCACCTCTTCACTTATCTCTCCGGTTGCTCTAGTACCAAGGTGATCAAACTTCGATCGCCATAAAGGTCGACGTTCCGGGCAGGTTTCATGGCCAATTTTCGTAACACGGCTAAGGAAGGCTGGTTGTCGACCAGCGAGACACCGTAGATTCGCTTAAGTTTGTTATGAGAAAAAATAAACTGTACAACCGACTGAGCGGCCTCCAGGGCTAACCCCAGCCCTAACGCATCACGAACCAAAGCATAACGAATATCAAAACAACCAGGTTGAGGACTTTCTTCAACCCCGACATAACCAAGTTTACGCTGCGCGTCCGTATTATCCAAAATCACAAAACTGCCAAACTCATGGCGTCGCCAATGATCAACCCGGTTCACGACATGCTGACTGATTTCTGATTCCGTATAGGGCTTTCCTTTGGGCAGAAACCGCGTCAATTGGGGGCACGACAGGATCTGGCGGTATACGTCCATGTCTTCTCGCTGCACAGGTCGTAACAACAAACGATCGGTTTGTAGCATCAACATCTCCGACTCTCCTACGGAGTTAATTTCGCTGCTATCGCGCTATGTATCGTCCGCAATGTTTGATGCAACAACTCATCTTCCATATTGAGCAGCAAGTCTCCGACATACCATTCCAGAAAACTCTGCTCTGGCAACGCTGCTTGTTGTGGATTCCCTATCCAGATACTGTGCTCCTCAGCCAGTTCATCTCTTAATACTTTGGCTTGCGACTCACTCAAAGGCAAATAGATGTGAAGCATATTGGACTGTGGCGCTGTCGGATTGAGCGTAAACAGCGGAAACTCTCCAAATTGTGTGTACAACTGCTTCGTGCGCTCAAACAGAGCGGGCATCGCAGCAATCCGCTCATCAAACTGCATCATCGCTGCCACGACGTAAGGCGTCCGATGCCAAACATTCCCACCTTGTCGCTTCATCCAAGTATCAGCCTGACGGATAAAGGATTTGTCACCCAAAAGCATTGCACCGCCTAATCCGTTCACACCTTTGTACATAGACACGTACGCAGAGTGGAAACCTTGCGCAACTTCCTGATAACTTTTTTGATACCACGCCGCCGCTTCCCACACTCTGGCCCCATCCATATGCAGATGGAAGTTATGGTTTGCGCAGTAGTCTTTTACAGCTTGTAAGTGTTCAAATTCAGGTAATTGACCACCGATTTCGCGCATTGGTAACTCATACAGTACGGCAGCCAACGGATCGGTAATGGCTTCCAGATGCTCGACAGTCCATGGCTGGTAAGGTTCTCCGACCGGCAATACGTTGAAACGTTGTTGCAGTTGATAGCCCTGACGTTCGTGCAAATAAACATGACTGGTCGGGTGCATCGCAACATTGGCACATTGCTTCTCCTGACAAGCAATCTGTAACGCTGTCGGCTGAGTCATGGTTCCCGTGATCACGAACAACCCTGCTTCAAACCCAAGTAAATCAGCCACCTTTTGTTCAAACGCCTGGATCAACTCCCCTTGCCCGTAGATGTCGTGTTCAACATTATTTTCGCGGCACCACTCAGCCATTCTTTCGAACATCTCAGCCGGTGAAATGCGCTTATTGCCATGTAACACCGTCTTGCATTTATTCTGCATATTCCATTCCCTGTCGTACGGAGGTTTTGTCGATAACACTCTAGTTTGTTTGTAACATCTTGTACAAAAATGAGTTTTCATTTGTTATACGCTCGACACTTCTGCCGAACAAAACGATAAAAAGACAAAAAATATCCGTGTCTCCTCGCTTATGGAGAGAAACTTTCTCACCTCGTGAGACCAAGTAATAGTTTGTAACAGAACGACGACAATTATCCATTTCCCCGTCGACATTCGCCGATATAATAGGCCCAACAAAATACGACACAGATCACACAAATTGCGCCATCACATCCTTCGACTGAGTCTCTTACTGCTGATCTCACTGTTTGCCCAACTGGCAAGCGCGTCGTCCTTTTTGGCCGATGATTTGTCGCGTGTTCAAGCCTTCGATACAGGCTTGTGTGCTACTGCACAAGAGCCTGATGCACTCTTTTTTGACGCTCACGCTGAGCAACCTGACGAAGAAAGCACACTGACACGATCATCCGTGCCGCCACTGTTTCGATGGCTGGGTCACTACTCGCTGAGCTCGGCAGATGGCACTGCCACTTGCGGCAGTGTTCCTGCTTATCAACTCGTGAACGAATTTCAGTCGGCCTCCATCTACCGATTGGCCAGACAAACGATCCCATTGTGCGAGTTTCGCCATCACTGGCTTGGTAAAGTATCGTCGTCACGAATCCGTATAGCCGGTTGGAAAGATGGCAATCTGTTTTACGCACACGAATACCCTATGAGCAAAACCTTCAGCTAAACACGTAATTTCTTATATTTACGAAAAAAATATTGCTGAAAGTTATGAATGACGCTTTTTCTGTCTCACCAGAAACGTCATACTTAACCTTATGCACATAGTGGCCGCCTTTTATGTCGGTTGGCTCGCGTAAAATTCATAACCAGGGGATTCCCTCAATGATCAAATTCCTTACCGACGAATTTATTCTGTTTCTCGGTATCATCGCTGTTGCATTCTTTAAATTAGGCGGTGAATCTCTACTCAGCAGTGGGCTCAGCACAGCCACGGGTATTTTGACAACCATCATTCTGTTCGCGATCGTATTAACCGCCATCTTTGCTGTAGTACGCCATTCGGATGCACTGGCGATCAAGCTCGGTGACCCATATGGCACCTTGATCCTGACACTTTCGGTGATTTCGCTCGAAGTGGTGATGATTTCTTCGGTCATGCTCACGGGCGATGCGAACCCCGTTATGGCACGGGATACGATGTTCGCCGTAATCATGGCGGTTCTGAACGGCTTGGTGGGTCTGACGCTGCTGATCGGTGGTTTGAAATACCACACTCAGTCATACAATATTGACGGGTTAAAAGCTTACCTGGTTGCGATCATCCCATTGGCTTTGCTGTGTCTTGTCATGCCGAGTTTTACCTCCTCAGATGATCAGGGCTCTTTGACCACCAACATGACAGCCGTGCTGGTTTTTGCTTCCGTGGCATTATATGCCGTATTTTTGTTTATTCAGACTCGCAGCCATACACATTTTTTCATTGATGGCGACCACCAGGATGAACACGAGTTCCACGGCCCGATGGGCTCCAACCTTTATCATTCAATTCTTTTGATTGCGTATCTGTTGGTGGTGATCTTGCTGGCAAAAAGCCTGGCTGTGCCTATCGACGACACCATCAGCCGTTTTGGTGCCCCTCCTGCGCTCGGTGGCCTGGTGATCGCCCTGTTGATTCTGGCTCCTGAAGGCGTGGGTGCTGTTAAGGCAGCCTTGAGTAACCAATTGCAGCGTGCTATGAATCTGTTCTTCGGTTCGGTGCTGGCCACTATTTCTCTCACCGTACCCGCGGTGCTGTTGATTTCTTCGGTGATGAATGAGCCTATCCATCTTGGGTTGGTTCCGGCTGAAATGGTTTTATTGGCCATTACGCTACTGATGGCCAGCGTCAGCTTCAGCAGCGGTCGGACCAACTCACTCAATGGTGCCACACACCTGATCCTATTCTTTGTCTATATCATCCTGATGTTTGAATAACGAAAAAGCCGGGCTCATTGCCCGGCCTTTTTATTCGCACTCTCTGGCGACCCAGGTCAATAACTGTTTTACCGCTTTCGATAACACCTGATTCTGCCGCACGATATAGCCAAAATTGGTGGCAGGAAAACCCGGCAACGGCGTAACCGAACGGGACAAGCTGAGCTTAGAGTGCAACGAAAAGTCCGGCACGATGGCGGTACCAAACCCAGCTTCCGCCCAATCGATTTGCGCCTCGACACTGCCGACCTCCATCACTCTGTGACGCGGTAACCTCAGCGCCGGTAACGAAGCATCAATCAACTCTCGGGTTCGGGTATCGTGCCCTAATAAAATGAGAGTCGGCAGCTCATCCCCCTCCCCGTGCCACTCGAGGATATTGTCTCCAAATGCACACCACTGAATCTGCATTAGCGGCGTGAAATGCAGTGGCTGGCTTTCCTTCTGAGCGATAACAAAACCGACATCGGCCCGTGCACTCTTAACTAAATCAACCGCTTGCGATGACGTTGTGTTAAACAGAGTCAGATCAATCCCCGGATACTGCTGTTTAAATTTCTGGAATGGGTGAATCAGCAGCAACCGGGAAACAATGTCACTGGCTGCAATCGACAGTGTTCCTTGAGTCAGTTCGTTGATGGCATTGAGGTCCGACTGACATATTTGCAACGCTTTCAACATATTCTGAGCTGTGTCCAATAACCGAATACCCGCTTGCGTCAATTGCACCGGATTTCGCTCTATTAGTTTTGCCCGGGTTGCTCCTTCCAGTTGTTTGATATGGAGGCTGACATTAGGCTGCGTCATGTGCAGTATCGTGGCCGTTTTGCCAAAGTGTTTCACTTCAGCCAATGTGACAAAGGTTCTGAGCCAATTCAGGTCCAACATGATCCGCCCTCTGTTGATATGAAATTCTTATTGGGTTAATCAGTATAATTAATTTCTCTTATCACATCGAGAGGCATAAGATTTGACCGTCTAATTTTTGGAGGATTACTTATGTCGTCTATCGTTGTTGTTGGTGCTAACTGGGGTGATGAAGGCAAAGGCCGCATCGTGGATTTTCTGGCTGAACAGGCTTCGGCAAGCATTCGCTTCCAAGGAGGCAACAATGCTGGTCACACCGTGGTGAACGACCTTGGTACGTTCAAACTACACCAACTGCCAAGCGGCGTATTTAATCCCGATTGTCTGGCCGTACTCGGTCCTGGTATGGTCATCAGCCCTGAAGCACTGTCGAAAGAGCTAGAAGAAGTTGAGTCTGCAGGCGTAAAAATCAATCTGAGCATTTCAGACCGCGCTACCTTGTGTCTCCCGCTGCATGCTATGGAAGACACGCTGGAAGAACAGCGTCTGGCGGATCGTGCCTATGGCTCAACCCGCCAGGGTATTGCTCCGGCGTACGGCGATCGCGTTATGAAGAAAGGCATTCTGGTGGGCTGGCTAAAACAGCCCGAAGTCCTGACCGAACGTTTGCAATTTATGCTCGACTGGAAACTGCCGCAAATGCGCGCCCTGTACCCAGACTTTCAATTTGAACAAACAGCAGAAGAGATGGCTCAGTGGTTACTGGACGTATCCGCACCTTGGCGCGATGCTATCTGTAATGTCAGCATACCGTTGAAAGCACTGCAACAAGACAACCAAAATCTGCTATTTGAAGCTCAGTTGGGTGCTGGACGTGACCTGACGTATGGCGAATACCCTTGGACGACATCATCTAACGTGGTTTCCATGTACGCAGGGATCGGCAGTGGCCTACCGGCTCTGCGTCCGGAGCGAGTGATTGCAGTTGCGAAAGCATTCAGCTCTTCCGTTGGTACTGGTACTCTGATCACGGCGATGGAAGAACAAGACGCGTTCCGCGAAGCGGCGAATGAGTTTGGAGCAACGACCGGTCGACCTCGTGACATGGGGTATTTTGATGCTGTTGCGACCAAGAACGGTGTTGAACTTCAAGCCGCCACAGAAATTGCGCTGACTAAGGTCGATTGCCTGACCGGGCTGAAAGATCTGAAAATCTGTGTGGCTTATGATGGCGAACACAGCGAAAACCCAATCTGGCCTCAAACGGCAGCCCTGTCTCCGGTTTACGAACAGATGGAAAGCTGGAGCGAAGACATCACTGCTTGTCGTAAATTTGAAGACCTACCAGTTGCGGCACAAAAATACGTACTGCGCATTGAAGAACTGATGGGTGTGCCAGTGAAAATGGTGTCTGTTGGCCCTGGCCGTGAACAGATGATCATGCGTTAAGCAGCAAATAAAAATAACAACATCATTTGGCTAATTCAAATCCGGGCAGATGCCCGGATTTTTTTCGTATCGACAATTCGAAGCAAACCGTTACTTAGGCCTGATTTACCCTGTAATGAAAAGTCCAAATACAACAAAGCCCGCTGTATAAGCGGGCTTTGTTTTGGAATTTGGTGCGTCTGAGTGGACTCGAACCACCGACCCCCACCATGTCAAGGTGGTGCTCTAACCAACTGAGCTACAGACGCAAAATATATTGATCGTTATCAGGAATGGTGCGTCCGAGTAGACTCGAACTACCGACCCCCACCATGTCAAGGTGGTGCTCTAACCAACTGAGCTACGGACGCATTCCCTGAGAACGAGGAGGATATTAACGACTGTTATTTAAAGGTGCAAGCGTAATTTCCAGTAATTTGAACTGTTTGGCCGACATATCACCACTTTGTTGAAAGTTTATCCATTTTAATCTCAGGCGCTTAACCGATGTCACTATTTAATGACAGGTTTAACAGCATTTACATGGATACTTAGAAGCGATATCAAGATCACTTATTCAAACATCAAAATTGATAATGAATTCGGTTTCATTAGTATGGAGGAATATTCATACCATCCCACAATCACCAGGCGCTAAGGATAATTCGTCATGGAATCAGACGTTTTTAACCCTTCTCACGAGCTACGAGCCGCCGTGCTGTCGTGCCTGAGCGCATTTCTTGCGTCGGTCTCTCTCTTTTTCGCGTTGTTTAATGCGTACTTTAATCAGTCTTACTTACTGAGTGGGCTTGAATTCGCCTATTTTCTGGTTTCTGTTTACGTCTATTGGCGTGCCAGACAAAGTAAGGTGCGTATTGCAGTGTCGGTGGCCTACATTTACTTTCTGGTACTGATTGTTGCCGTCGGTACATACATTAGCGTGTTTTCATCCGCTCTGGTCGTATGGACCTGTTTATTCCCGGTAATCAATTATCTTTTATTAGGTCGACGTTATGGGTTACTGAGTACCGGCTGCGTGTTGCTGATTCAAACCTTGGTGATTTCACTCAAAATCCATCAGGTCAATCACGTAATAGACTATCGCATGCTCATGAACCTGAGCGGGGTGTATCTCAGCTTATGGATTTTATCCCACATCTACGAAGTGCGTCGTAAATTCTCTGAGCAGTCTTTAGAACGTATGGCAGCACGCGATGCATTGACAGGCATTTTTAATCGTCATGCCCTGCTCCACCATTTTGAGAATCAGCGTAAGGTTTTAAGCAACACGTCCTTATCTGTTCTTATTCTCGATCTGGATTACTTCAAAAAAGTGAACGACCAGTACGGTCATAACACAGGCGACAAAGTGTTAATTCAGGCAGCCAACCTGCTACGGGATTTACTGCCCAACCATAACGCCTACCGCATCGGTGGCGAGGAATTCTGTATCACCCTGAACAACGTTGACGTGGACAAAGCCGTGCATATAGCCGAGTACCTGCGCAAGAAGTTTGCCAACCATACATTTCATGTTTCTGGCTACAGTATTCAGTTAACGGCCAGCATCGGCGTATGCGAATGTGCAGCCGAATTAACACTAGAAGATGTGCTGATTGCGGCAGATGTCGAACTATACCGCGCGAAACAAAACGGTCGTAATCAGGTCATGGTATGTGGCTCCTACGAAAACGAGCCTGAACAGGAAGCGTTATCTACCGCGTAACGTAAAACGAGTCTTGATAAACAAAGCCCGCGTCAATCGCGGGCTTTGTGATTCAGATTATCTCACGCTCAGCAAGCGTCCGGTTAATGCCGGAACCGTGACTGAGGTTATCCCGGGTTGCAGGTTGATTTGCTCTCCAGAAATAAGATCTACCAAATGCGAGGCGGCTTTTAATTGTGTGTTGTCTAACGACATCACTCGTTCAGCCGTACCCGTGTTCAGCGCATAAACAATCTGTTCGTCATCGTAAACTTTCAGATCCACATATAATTGATCGTCAATCCATAAGTTTCGACGCTCTCCCTTATACAACGCAGGATGCTCACTGCGAACCTGCATC
>NZ_WXWP01000338.1:0-49382 GCF_009904765.1 Vibrio sp. V39_P1S14PM300 | reverse complement strand
TGTCATTGGCACCCGTGGTATAGTCCCCCCGGCTATACCACGACATTTTTTTCTTCTCTTTCTTCCACCATCTCTTTTACCTCCTCCGACACACTTTTAGCCACGGTTTTACCTCGACAGTCAGTACGCCCGATCTGCAGAAAATACGGTTATCCTTGAACGCATACAAAGTAACGAACCAGTATCGGCTGGCTTGATTTAATCGTCGGATGAAAGGGGTTCGCTGTGCGTTTCAACGAACTGTGTGGGAGACACACCAAAGTACGTTCTAAAACGTTGACTGAAATATGAGGGGTCATTGAAGCCACAGTCAAACGCGACCTCAGAGACTTTGTGACCGGACAGTAATTGGCGGCAGGCGTGTTCCAGGCGGAATTCTGTCAGGTATTCTTTAAACGTTCTGCCCGTGGCTTGTTTGAAACGTCGCTGGAAACTTCGTTCTGATGTGTATAAACAATTTGCAATCACCGTCGTCCCGAAATCGGGGTCACGAAAGTAGCGTTCAATTAGACACGTCACATTATCCAGCCACTCCTGCTGACAGAGATCGGAACGAGTGGCCGTTTCACACTGGGTGGATTTGTGCATTTGATCGCGCGCGAGCTCGAGATCCACGGCCAGTGACCAGCTGAATTCGAGAAAGTTGCGCTCTTCCGAGCTAAAACAATGCAAGCAGCCGCCACTGCGATCCATCAGACTGGGTAAATTGAGAACATTGAGATCTTTTTCGTCACCAATATAACGGCGCTGAAGATCGGGTAGACGCTGACCGTAGTCGATCACTCTCAGTAGCACTTCAACAGCGGTTTGCTCCAGACTCAATACCACCGTTTGATGGCAGTAACCACGGCGCAACAAACTGGCAAATAAGGTATTGAATACCATGTCCAGATTGTCCTCGGTGATTTGAATCTGACTGGTTCTGGCCGCTGCGTTTTCTGTACGCAGCTCTACTTGGATCCCCGCTTTATCGAACTCCTCCTGCCAGCCTTGCAGTACCGTATCCAATAGCGGATACAAAACCACAACACCTTGATGCCCTTCTGTCTGATCCAAGCACGCAAACTCTTGGCGTATCCGGCGCTGCAACGTCGTTTTCAGCCCCTGTGGTTCCCCACTCTGCAGCAGCGCTTCACTGGCAGACACCAACCTGGCTTCGAGCTCTTTGTTTTTTTGCGTCTGCAACATTTTGCGAATCTGCAGCTGTTTACGCAGTTGTTGGTTGTTGGTCAGCAGAATGCGACTCTGATGACGCAGTTGATCTGTTTTCAACGCCACCTGCGCTTTTAAATGTTTATTGGCTCGCATCATCAAACGGGAGCGCCACCAAATCAGGGTGCTCAGCAACAAGAGTACGACAACCATCCCTGCCAGCTTGGCCCACCAGGTTAAATACCAGGGTTCATTGACAATAAATTGCAATGCATTCTCTGCCGACACGCGATCATGCGGCAGTCGGCTGCGCACTGTGATGGTGTACGTTCCGGGCATCAGATGGTCTAGCGTCAGCTGAGACCCTTGCAGTGCATGCCAACCTTCTTGATTGATCTGGTACTCCACCTGTCGGCTGTTGCTTTGTGGCATGGTTCCGAATAAAAAACTCACCGAATCACCGTATCTCACTGGGACAAGATGAGGCGGACGACCACCGGTGGCCAGGGTTTGATTGTCGATGCTGACCCGTGAAAACAGCACTTTGCCACTCGGAATATCTTGGTCCAACAGCTGTGAAGAACGCGCCCGAATCAGGCCGTATTTAGAGCCGAAAATCAAAGCTGGCGCCAAAGAATTATCTAACGCACATTGCCGTGAAACAAACTCGTTCATGATTAAACCAAAGGGGGCACTGAAGTGCTTCTTCAACTGCTGCTGTGAGTTATAGAGTGATAAACCCGCCGACGAAGTCAGCCACATGTAGGGCCCCTGTGCGACCAGACAACGCGGCCCGATATTCAGATCAACCAGAGACACAGGCGTCAGGCTTTCTGTGTCTGGTGATAAGCGAAACACACCATAGGTCCCGGCAACCCACACACCGTCCTGGTAGTCAGTTTCAATATCGATGACCTGTCCGTAGCGTTCGCTGTCCTTTACAAATTGAATGTTTCCCCTGCGAAGGCGATAGATCCCGTGATCGGTGCCAATCACTATCCCCTGAGTCAGCGTCGCTAACAAGTCCGTCACCTGCGCGGGCAGATACGCCTCGATCAGCCATTGCCGGCCATACTCCTTAAGATGTTGCCGTGACACATCGTAAGACCACAGGTCATTGTCACTGACTCCCCATAATGTTTTCTGTTCATCCAGTTCCAGTTGTTGGACGGCCTTGCCTTTGAGCGCTGGCGGTAGCGCATTCTGGAGAACCTGACCTGTGAGTTTATTGATACAAACCAGACCATGGGGGGTGGCCAGAATGAGTTGTGAGTCCAGCTCGACCAAGTCATTAACCTGACCGCTGTAGAGCTGAATTCGCTGAGGCACTTTGTCGCTGATCAGGCGATAAACACCGAGGTTGGTGATCAGCCAGAAGTCGTCGTTATCGCGCTGTGGCACGATCACTTGCAAGCTGCCACCCTCCCGGCCATTACCGGTAGAACTGTCGGCGTAGCGTTCAAAATTGCGGGCGAACAACGAAATGTAATGCACACCACGGTTGGTTCCTATCCAGATACCACCAGTGTGATCATTGACCAAGGAATACACTTTGTTACCGGATAACGTGTATTCATCTCGCCCGACGCCAGTATATTTTCGGGTTTGCTGTTGGGCTATCGAGTAGACAAACAGGCCATTCTCGGTGCCGATCCAGTATTCATCGGCGCTCTCTGTGATGGCCAGAACATGCGTATCACCAATCCAGCGCTCTTCTTGCTGCGGATCATCAATGTTGATGATCACCGCCCCCTTCAACGTACCAATTAACAGCTGATTGCGTTGCTCAGAAAAGTAGATCGTTTCGATGTGTTGCTTGCCTGAACTGACCACATGCGTAAACTGCTCCTCCTCCGAAAGATACACGCCGGAATTGGTCGCTAAAACCCATTTGCTGCGCACCAATCTGGCATCATTGATCTGAATGCGGCTCGACTGGTTATGCTGATAAAGCGGCATCAGTGAATAACTACGTAGCTCTTCGCTTTGCATGTCATAGGTGTAGAAGTGACGGTCATCGCTAACCCAGAGAAACCCACCAGATGCACCTATCTTTCTGATCACATTACCTGGTGTTAGGCTGAATACGCCTTTGCGTTCCTGATTGGGAAATGTCTTGAAGACTTCGTTGTCGGCAAACGTCCAGAATGCCCCCGCCGAAAACACTAACTGCTTGGCTTGATAATCGAGCACTGACCCACTGCGCGGTAGCAAATGTTCACCGTCAAAAAAACGAACCTGACCGTGCACATCGTGAATCCACAAGCCCCCTTCCTGACCCGGAAACAAGTGTTTCGCCGCGATCCCTTTTCCCTCCGCATGAGTTGGCAGCGGATAAAAAACAGACGTCGAAGTGTCTTGCGCTCTCACGCCATGGCTCAGTACTACGGACAGAACCAAGAGTATCAGCCTAAACACGGTGGTGGGTTTCCTGCAGCAAAGTCTTAATGGCCTGACAATCCCCCGCATGAATGTCGGGGGAAGTTATTTCGTAATATTAATTATCTAATTTTATATCAATAACAAGGCATTAAAAGGTCGCAAACCGGAGAATAGCTGGTTTTCTAGCTGAGATCACAGCTAAGTGGCGCAAAGATCAACAAACAGGCCGCGTCAAAACGCGGCCTGAGTTCAATTAAGGAGTGAGACAGGAGCTGAAACTGTCAGCAATGCTGCGCAAGAAGGTAAAATAACTGCCTGGCTGCACGGTAATCTGTGTCCCTAAAGGATCCAGTTCTCCCACTTTTACCTCACTGCCACGTGTTACCGACTCGATCACTGCTGGTGTAAACTGAGGTTCGGCAAATACACACTGTGCCTGCCCGGACGCCAATGTGGTCCGGATCTGGATTAACGTTTTCGCACCGGGCTTACGATCCGGGCTGACAGTGAAGTAACCCAGCTGATTGAGCGCATAATCTTGCTCAAAGTAACCGTACGCATCATGAAAAACATAATAGCCGCTTTTGGACACGGGCTTGAGCTGAGCAGCCAATTCGTGATTCAACTGCATTAGCTGCTGGTTAAACGCCGCCAGATTACTTTGATACTGAGTCTGATGCTCCGGATCGATTGCGACCAGTTTCTGTACAATTGCAGCCGCAATTTGCTGTGTAGGCTTGATACCCAGCCAGAAATGCGGATCATGCGTACCATGATCATGACCATCGTCGTGATGATGTTCACCGAACTCCCTCAGTTGTAGCTCCGGCAGGTGACTAAGTGTCAGCACCTGAGCACCAGGTTTGGCCGCGACGACTTTCTCCATGAAAGGCTCCAGTTCATGCCCGAACCAAATCACGAGATCGGCGCTATGCACCCGCTTCACATCGGAAGGACGTAGTGCGTAATCATGAGGAGACGCATTAGAGCTAAGTAAAACATCCGGCTGGCTTACACCTTGGGTCAGTTCTGTCGTGATCATTTGAATGGGTTTAATACTGGTCAGAATCGTGCTTGCCTTGGCACCGACCGACGCTATGCTTAACAGCAAAAACAGAGTAAAACGAGTCATAACTTATTGATATTTGCTTGTGGCTTGAAATGAGATTAAATGTTACATTATAACATTACCAAAATGCAATGAGTTCCATCCATGTCCGCATTAATTGAACTGCGCAATATCTGCGTAGAATTTGGACCGAGAAAAGTCCTCGACAACGTCAGCCTGAGGCTGGAAAAAGGCAAAATCACCACATTGATTGGTCCCAACGGTGCGGGTAAGTCGACTTTAGTCAAAGTATTGCTTGGCTTACAGAAAAGTTATACCGGTCAGATCATCAAATCACGCGGCGTAAAAATCGGCTATGTGCCGCAGAAACTGAAGCTGAATGACTCACTTCCGCTTAACGTTAGACGCTTTTTGCAGTTGGCCGGGCGTTACAGCTCACAAGAGCAGTTGGATGCGCTCAAATTAGTCGGGGCCGAACACCTGATCGACAGCGACATGCACCATTTGTCCGGCGGAGAAAATCAACGCGTACTGCTCGCCCGGGCGCTGTTGCAAAGACCTGAACTGTTGGTATTGGATGAACCTGCGCAAGGTGTGGACGTACAAGGGCAAATCGATTTGTATGATCTGATCGATACCATACGCCACCGCTTTGGCTGCAGCGTGTTTATGGTTTCGCACGATTTACACCTGGTGATGGCCAAGACCGATGATGTGATCTGCCTGCAGCACCATATTTGTTGCTCGGGGACACCGGCAGCCATTACCCGGCATCCGAACTATATTGCCCTGTTTGGCGAAGCACGACAGGAAGCGCTGGCGTTGTACCACCACCAGCACGAACATCATCATCACGATCTGGCTGGTCAACCCGTTACAGGCGAAGGCGACAGCTGTTCTCACCACTCTCACGGGCATCATCACCATGATTGAATTTCTGCTTCCGTCGATTCTTGCCGGCCTTGGCATTGCACTCATCGCAGGCCCTCTGGGATCTTTCGTTGTCTGGCGCAAGATGGCCTACTTTGGCGATACCCTAGCGCATGCCTCATTGATGGGGTTAGCGCTCGGCTTCCTGCTCAATATTAATCTCTATCTGGCTCTGCTGGTATGTTGTATGGCACTGGCGGTTTTACTGGTCACGCTGCAAAAACAGCAGTTGGTCGCCACCGACACACTTCTCGGTATTCTCGCACACAGTTCGCTGTCGTTTGGTCTGGTGGCGGTCAGCTTCCTGGATAACGTTCGGGTTGATCTGATGAGTTACCTGTTCGGCGATTTACTGGCCGTCTCACCCCAAGATCTGATGTTCATTTATGCTGGTGTGATTGCAGTGTCTGTCGTTTTATTGCTGTTCTGGCGTCCCTTACTATCGACCACCGTCAATGAGGAGCTGGCTGCGGTAGAGGGCCATAATGTTGACCTGATGAGACTGGTGTTAATGCTGCTGGTTGGCATGGTGATCGCCGTAGGGATGAAATTCGTTGGTGCTCTGATCATGACCTCGTTGTTGATCATTCCGGCCGCGACGGCGCGACGTTTTGCCCGCACACCAGAACAGATGGCGGCACTGGCTTCTTTGCTCGGCGCCATCGCGGTATTGGGTGGCCTGAGCCTGTCCTGGCATTTTGATACGCCAGCCGGCCCTTCAGTGGTGTTAAGTGCCACCGCTATGTTTTTACTCGCACAAGGTATCAAGGTTCGCCAATAAGGCACAAAAAAGGCTTCCATCAGGAAGCCTTTTCTTCTTGCTCAGTTCGCGCTTCAGGCGCCTTCGTTATGCAGCTCAAGATTCGCCAGATCCTGCTGTATTTCACGTTGCAGTTTGGCATCATCGTTGCGCAATGACTCAAGAAACTCCAGGTATTTCTGGTCGATATCTCCGGTGACATATTCACCATTGAACACTGACGTTTCAAATTTGGTGATATCGGTATTGCCCAAACCAACCGCCGCAATCAGATCATCAAGTGTCTGGTAGATAAGTTCATCAGCACCAATCTGCTTGCAGATTGCGTCGTTATCACGGCCATGAGCAATCAGCTCATTCGCACTTGGCATATCGATACCGTACACGTTGGGGAAACGAATTTCCGGAGCCGCCGACACCATAAAGACTTTTCTCGCCCCTGAATCACGCGCCATTTCAATGATCTGCTCGGATGTTGTGCCGCGAACAATCGAGTCATCCACCAACAACACATTCTTGTCCTTAAATTCCGAGCGAATGGCGTTGAGTTTACGGCGTACCGACTTCTTACGCTGCTGCTGACCTGGCATGATGAACGTGCGTCCAACATAGCGGTTTTTCACAAAGCCCTGACGATACGGTTTATCGATCGCTTGTGCGATTTGCAGCGCGATATCACACGAGGTTTCCGGAATTGGGATCACCACATCGATATCCAGATGGGCGTACTCATCACGAATCCGCTCACCCAGCTTTTTACCCATTTCAACCCGGGCGCTGTAAACCGAAATTTTATCGATAAACGAATCCGGACGCGCAAAGTAGACAAACTCAAAAATACATGGGTTCAATGCTGGGTTGTCAGCACATTGCTTGGTATGCAGCTCGCCGTCGAAAGTCGCATAGATCGCTTCACCTGGGGCAACATCACGAACAAAATCAAAACCGACCGCATCCAGTGCCACCGATTCTGACGCCACCATGTATTCGGTATGTCCGCCCACGACACGTTTACCCAAGCACAGTGGACGAATGCCATTCGGGTCACGAAATGCAATCAAACCGTGTCCAATGATCATGGCCGCCACTGCGTACGCCCCGCGGATGGTGCGATGGACATTCGTTACAGCACGGAACACATCATCTGTGGTCACATTGCCTTTCACGGTGTCAATCTCATGCGCCAGCACATTAAGCAGCACTTCAGAATCCGATGTGGTGTTGATGTGACGGCGGTCTTTGGCGAACAGTTTATCGCGAACTTCATTGGCGTTGGTGAGGTTACCGTTGTGAGCGAGGGAGATGCCGAAAGGAGAGTTGACGTAGAATGGTTGAGCTTCTGAGGCGCTTGAGCTGCCTGCGGTCGGGTAGCGCACATGACCAATCCCTACATCGCCCTGCAGGCGTTGCATGTGTCTGGCTTCAAACACATCCTTCACCAATCCGTTTGCTTTTCGCAGACGAAAACGATTGCTTTCTATGGTACAAATACCAGCGGCATCTTGGCCACGATGCTGTAAGACCGTTAAAGCGTCATAGATAGACTGGTTTACAGGCGAAGTGCCCACGATTCCAACAATACCACACATGTCCTAACCCTCGATTTGCGACAATGGCTGGCGCTATTTAGCGCCAGATAAAAAACTCGATGTTGCTTGCAAGTGCTCGAAGAACGGCGCAATGATACGGCTGAACTCAGGTACCAACTGCGAATCCTTCCACCACTGTGAATCCGGGAATGCAGTAAACGCATCCATAAAAAACAGCGCTGCCGAAACAATCAGTATGCCGCGCAGAGCACCGAATACGATGCCCAAAATACGGTCAGTGCCCGACAAGCCGGTCTTCTGTACCAGCTGAGCGATGACGTAATTGACGATCGCTCCGACAATCAATGTTGCAATAAACAACGCTGCAATCGCGGTGCCGTTACGAAACATCTCATCCTGAATATTAGTAAAATAAACGGCGAGCTTCTGGTAATACTGACTGGCGATAAAAAAAGCGCCAAACCAGATAACTAACGACAATGCTTCTTTGGCAAAGCCACGGACTAAACTGATCAATGCCGACAGGCCGATCACACTTAAAATGACAATATCTAACCAATTCATGAGTTCTTCATCTTAAGTTGGCGCGCATTTTAACAGAAAAAATGCTGACGCAAACGTTTTCTTATGGATTTAATGGTTTAAATTTGAGCAATTGACCTTTTGAGCCAGTAATTTTTTCTAACTCTATGATCTGACGCTCCAGTTTACTTTTTGACACGTCAGGACCAATAATGACCCGGGTAAAATTGTTTTCGTGTCGGGTGTGAGCCTGATAACCGCGTTTCTGCAGATCTTTAACCAGCACTTCTGCATTTTCAGCATTTTTCAACGCCATGAGCTGAATGATCCAGGCACTGTCGTCATACTCATTCTGCTCCGGCACGTTGCGCGCGGTCACTTCGACCGTTTCTCGCACTGGTGGCTGCTCAACAACGGTTTTCGGCTGGGATGGGGTTTCCTGTGATTCGACCGGCGCCTCTTCCTGTGCGACTTCCACAGGCGACTCGGGCAACGCAACCTTGTCTTCAACCGGATCCAGCACCTCAAAGGTTTCCGCTTCACTGTCCAATTCCGGCTTAATCGGAATGCTGGCAATGTCTTCTTTATAGTGGGTTTTCTTGCCGTCCAGAACATCCGGTAACACGATAACGCCGATGGCGACCAGAACAATGGTCCCCACCAAGCGACTTTGGAACTTACTAGCCATTTATTCTCCTTTCTGTTGCCAGTGCTCTAGTACTTCACCAACAGTGTGGAATGAACCGACCACAATTATTGCTTCGTCGTCCGCCGCCTGTGTCAACGCGGCTTCAAATGCCGCGACCGGGTTGGCGTATTTCCCCTGATATTCAGCCAAATGAGCACACAGCTCCTCGGCCGCTGCCGCACGTGGGCCGCTCAGAGACGCCGGATACCATTTCGCCGCGATTGGTGCCAATGCATTGAGCGTAGCCGGAATATCTTTATCGTGCAGCATCGCCACCACCACATGGATGCTTTTCTCTGCCAAACGACGATTAACCTGTTCAGCCAGGTATTCGGCAGAGTGCGGATTGTGGGCCACATCCAGTAAGATAAGTGGTTGTTCATTGATGACCTGCATGCGCCCCGGCAGCCTTGCATTCCGTAATCCGTTGACGATATTCACATCACTGATATCAAGCTCCGCACTACCCAGCGCCATCAACGCTGTCGCCGCATTTGGCAACGGTAGATCAGGGACCGGCAGATCCGTCATTTCAAAGCAGCCACTGTGCCAGCGCCACGTACTGTCTGATTCTAGGGTGAAGTCGTACTGAATACCGACCTGGAAAAGCTCTGCTCCAATATCATCGGCGTGAGCTGCCACCGTCGCAGGGGCTTTGGGCTGACCACAGATAGCTGGCCGGCCGGAGCGGAAAATGCCGGCTTTCTCGTAACCGATGACGTTGATGTCATCCCCAAGCCAGTCAACATGGTCAACCGCCAAACTGGTGATCACCGATACATCGTGCTCGACGACATTGGTGGCATCCAAACGCCCCCCTAGCCCGACTTCTAGCAGAACCACATCCACCTTGTGTTGTTCAAACAGTCGCAACGCGGCTAACGTGCCAAATTCAAAGAAACTCAGGCTGATATCCCCACGTTGTGCTTCGATAAACGCAAAAGCCTGGCAATGCTGCTCGTCAGGCAGATCGGCACCGTTCACGCGCACGCGCTCGTTATAACGAATCAGATGGGGAGAGCTGTACACACCAACAGAATACCCGGCATCGAGCAGGATGGCTTCCATCAGCGCACAGGTGGAACCTTTGCCGTTAGTACCGGCAACAGTGATCACGGTAGGTGCGGGTTTGGTCAGGTTAGCGGTTTGAGCGACGGCTTGAACCCGATCTAAACCGAGGTCGATCGCAGAAGTGTGAATGTGGGTTAAATAATCAAGCCACACCGACAATGGCGATGTGGCTTGTGGAACAGGGTTGTGACTCATCTAACTTTATAACCTTTAAATTCAGGTCGGTACGTTAGCGTCTACTTTACCCTTTTTCGTCTGCTTCTGGTACAGTGTAAGGCTCTTCATTTGGAGAATCGTTCACAGAAACGACCAGTGGAGAGCTTTGGTTCGTCAGTTTCGCAACCAGACCACCTACACGCTGACGCATTTCACGACGGTCAACGATCATATCGATCGCACCGTGCTCCAGCAGAAACTCACTGCGCTGGAAACCCTGAGGCAGATCTTCACGTACCGTTTGTTCGATAACGCGACGGCCAGCAAAACCAATCAATGCTTTCGGCTCACCGATGTTGATGTCACCCAGCATCGCCAGACTCGCAGATACCCCACCCATCGTCGGATCAGTCATGACCGAGATAAACGGCAGGCCTTTTTCCGTCAGACGCTCAAGCGCCGCACTGGTTTTCGCCATCTGCATCAGTGACATCAAAGCTTCTTGCATACGAGCACCGCCACTGGCTGAGAAACAAATCAGCGCCGTGTTGTTTTCCATCGCAGCTTCAACTGCACGCACAAAACGCGCACCCACTACAGAGCCCATGGAACCGCCCATGAAAGAAAACTCAAACGCACACGCTACAACGGGCATGCCCAGCAGTTCACCTTGCATGACCACCAATGCGTCTTTCTCACCGCTGCTCTTTTGTGCCGCGGAGATACGATCTTTATAACGCTTGGAGTCTTTGAATTTCAGCTTGTCCTGTGGCTCAAGCTCACCCGCCAGTTCCACGCGGTTGTTTTCGTCCAGGAATGTTTCCAGACGACGACGTGCTTTCATCCGCATGTGGTGACCACATTTCGGGCACACTTCCAGGTTGCGTTCCAACTCTGCGTGGTAAAGCACCTGTTCACATGAGGTACATTTAGTCCAAACCCCTTCCGGGATGGACGCTTTACGTGAACTTACAATGTTGCTCTTTTCTAAAATCTTTTCAAGCCAACTCATGGAAGACCTTTTCTCTTTACTCTCCCGCCTAATTGCGAAAGATACATATTCGAATTTACGCGTGGAGGATTAAAGCATATAAAACGCAAACTGTAGACAAAAAACTGGTTGTACCTATTTCCTGAATACCGCCTCACAAGACGACTGCTAATACTTTAAACAACTCCTATTTGAACAAGTTACCAGCAATTAGTTCAATTGATCGGGTAAAAATAGCGGTCCGATCGGCGCTCTGGGTAACTGGAACTCTTCAGGATAATCGACGTCCACCAGATAGAGTCCTTCCGCTTTAGCGGTGGCTCCCGCCAGTTTACGATCCTTAGCATCCAGCAGCCACTTGATCCACTCCGGCGCCTGCTCGCCACGACCGACACAAATCAGACTGCCGGTAATGTTACGTACCATATGGTGAACGAACGCATTGGCTTTAATATCAATGATAACGTAATGACCTTGCCGCGTTACATCCAGATGCATTATGTTACGCCATGGACTGCGTGACTGGCAATGCACAGCACGGAAAGACGTGAAGTCATTCTCGCCAAGCAAGAACTGTCCGGCACGGTGCATTTTTTCCACGTCCAGTTCACCGTGATAATGACTCACCCCCGAAGAGAGAATCCCAGGTCTCAGTGCATGGTTATAGATAATATAGCGGTAACGACGGGCCGTCGCCGCGAAACGAGCATGAAATTCATCCGGTACTTCTTTCGCCCAGCGCACAGCTATATCACCGGGTAAATTGGCATTCGCTCCCATCGTCCAGGCCACCATCTTACGGCTTGCTGTGGTATCGAAATGAACCACTTGCCCAGTGCCGTGAACGCCCGCATCAGTCCGACCCGCACACTGAACCTCTACCGGATGGTTAGCGACGACACTCAACGCCTTTTCCAGCGATTGCTGAACACTTTTCACTTCTCGCTGACGCTGCCAACCAAAGTAATGAGTGCCATCGTACTCAATACCTAATGCAATTCTCATTTCACCGTTCTCTCTGAAAATGGGGCGGGAAGTATAACGAATTTCAGGGCCGGATCAAAAGAGGGGACCATGTCCCCTCTTGATTGATTTATTGCGCATTAATCACATCGATTAAATGTTTGGCTTCACGGCGAATATCATCACTGCCGTCAACAATGGCCTCTTCCAACAGTTTTTTCGCTCCGGAGGCATCATTCATTTCCATGTAGATCTTAGCTAAATCCAGCTTTCCTGCCGCTTCTGCGTTGGCATCAACGTCATCGTCACCGATATCACCAATCACGTCCGGAAACTCGTTCAAACCCACATCCAGTTTCAGCTCTTCTTCATCAAGCGCCAACTGATCCTGTCCCATGTCCATTTCCGCCATCAACTCATCAATGGTTTTGTACTGGCTGCTTTTCGGGTCAAAGTCGGTCAGTTGCTCCTGATTGGCCCAGTTTTCATCCTGAACCTGAGGTTGCGCGGTTTGTGTATTCCAGATGCCCTGCTCGTCTTCAGGGATCTCATCCGGGATTTGCGCCTGCTGTTCAGGAGAAAGGCTGAATCCATTCCAATCCTCACCACCGGCTTCCAGCATGGCATCAATGTCCATCCCCGCACTGTCGGTCAACGTGGCATCAATTGGCTGCTCAAAGTTGAACTCCGGTGTATCGCTTTCCGCCAGCAACTCGTTCAGGGTTTGTTCCTGGTCCGCCGAGGGTGTCTGAGATTGCGCGTCCACACCAGATTGAAACGCCGCAAATAAAGCATCCTGCTCGTCAGCCGCTGGCTCCGGGGAGATCGGCTGATCTTCGGAAACATCCGCCAACGCCTGATCTTCATCATACTCTGGCAGGTCGTTCAGATCGTATTCTGCCGGTTCACTGCTATCGTTCGGCTCTGCAGGTGCAGCGCTTTCAACGTCATCGCTATCCGCCAGTGCGCTGGTTTCATCGTATTCCGGCAGTTCCTCGTCGCTCAGTTCAATCGGCTCAGGCGCAGTGTCAGTGGCTGACGCCTCAGGTTCAATTGCAGCTGGCGTTTCATCGAACAACCAATCGTCGTCTTGCGGAACCCCGAATTCGTTTGGAATGGCCTCAGGCATCGGAGGTGCAGACGCCTCAGATACAGATGGCTCCATTTGCTCTGGCGCACTAACTTCTGGTTCTGGTTCTGGTTCTGGTTCTGGTTCTGGTTCTGGTTCTGGTTCTGGTTCTGGTTCTGGTTCTGGTTCTGGTTCTGGTTCTGGTTCTGGTAGAGTATGTTCCTCATCCGTCTCATCGCTGACAGACATTTCGCTCTCTACCGCACTGTCCGCTTGTGGCGTACCTTCAATTTGCGGTTCAAACTCAAAATCGTCATCCAGCGGCGCCGAATCCTGTGCCTCTTCATCCGCGCTAAACCACTCTTCGTGATCGGCTTCAATCACCTGCTCTGGTTCAATTTGTTCAGGTTGTTCGAATGTCCCTTCTGTGGCCGCGCTCTGTGCAGACTCCACATCCGCAATCGCATCGTTGAGCCAGTCGTCCGTCGCGTCTTTCGCATCTTCCGTAGCCTGAGACGTCACCTCTTCGCCAACATCCTGCGTCTTATCGTCCGTTGTCTCAAGTGCATCGGATTCTTCCTCCAGCACTTGGTTCAGCGGCAGTTCAGATTCGCCGTCAGAGACCCCGTGTGCATCCGATTCATCCAGTGACGGCAATACGTCATCAGCGAAACGGGCCATGTCGTCAGCCACCGGGATTTCTGAATCTGCTGGCTCATCCAACAGTGGATCGGTTTGCGGCGCAGTTTCGTCCAGATCATGGATGAACTCGTCGCGATCAAAATCGAGGGGCGTTTCTCGCTCTTCAGCAATCGGATCCGTTACCTGCTCAGGCTCGATCGGTTGTGTTTCGACGGCTTCGGCTTCGGCTTCGGCTTCGGCTTCGGCTTCGGCTTCGGCTTCGGCTTCGGCTTCGGCTTCGGCTTCGGCTTCGGCTTCGGCTTCGGCTTCGGCAAGCTTTTCTATTTCATTGAGTTCGTCAAGAAATTCCGTCCCATCCGGTTCAAAACTGTGGTCCTGCTCGTCCGGCGTTTCAGGCGTGGCGAGCAGTTCTTCCAGCAGGTCGGTACTGTCATCATCCAGTGACGCTGGCTGCTCATCCAGATCCAGCAACTCGTCCAACATCAGGTCTGACTGTTCAGCCAGTGCGACATCGTCCTGCTCGTCCAATAACTCATCCAACAACGTGTCGGACTCTTCGGTGCGCTCGGCTTCGTCGTCAGTCTCCGTGGTTGGCTCAGCAGTCTGATGGTCAAGCAGCTCATCAAGTAGCTCAGTACTGTCTTCACTCAGCTCAAGATCGTCGTCATCAAGCATTTCATCCAGCAGAGCAGTTTCATCCTGAGACAAGGCATCCAATTGATCGAGATCGGCCTGAGACTCAGCCTTGGCAAACAGCGCATCGATCTCATCATCGGACGCCATTTCCACATCGCTAAGCTCATATTCCGGACTGTCGCTGCCAGACGCGAGTAAGGCATCGATATCCAAATCGTCTGCACTGTCATCCGTGTCGGCGTCGCCAGATAGCAACTCATCCAACATCGCTTGATCCAGTTCGCCGTCTGTCGACGCGGTCTTGTCACTGCCCGATAACAGATCATCCAGGTCGTCTTGAGACACCTGTTCGTCATCTGCCAGGTCAAAGTTGCTTTGGGCTTGAGATGTATCAGTGATCACTTCATCCAGTGCACGTTCCATCTCTTCCAGACCCAGCGCCTTGTCGTCACCTTTGACACTGATGCCGTTGGAGCTGGAATCCATATCGAGCAGATCGGCATCCAGTTCACCGTCATCACCGATGCCCGCAAACGGATCATCACCGTCTTCGCCTTCAAGGTTAAAATCCAGCTCGCTGTCTTTCAGATCGGCAAAGATATCGTCACTATCCGCAGCAACAGCTTCTTCCGAGCTGTCGTCGAACAGTTGTTCTTCGTCATCATCAGCGCTGCCAAACAAATCATCGTCCAACAACAACTCATCAGTTAAATCATCGAGTTCATCTTGCTCTGACATGGCTGGAGGTGGCGTCACCGGCATCACAGGGTCGGTGACAGGAGGCTGTACTTCGGTTTGCTGCGCCGGTTCTGATTTGCGACGCCCCAGCAGCATAGTCACCAACAGGGCAATCAGCAGCCCTGGGATCACCGCCAGCGCGCCGACTAACCAGGTGTTGGACATCAACTTGTCTAGCGGGCCAGGTGCCAGTTGGGCGTCTTTGGCATTACGGGCTCGCTCTTCTGCCAGCAGACGCTCAACTTCATCGCGAATTCGCGATTCATCATTGAGTTCGTTCTTCAGCACACTGACTTCAGACTGAACTTCCGCCAGCATCAGACGTAACTGGTGATTACGCTCTTCCAGAGCCGCGAGTTCACCCACAGGCTTGGCTGATGTCGTTGGCGGCGTCAGCGTTTTCGGTGCTGTTTCATCCGTTGGTACAGTGTCGGCAGACGGCTTAGCAGGCTGAGCCGTTTCAGCGGCATCACTCTTGGCTGGCGCTTCGGCTTTCACCTCAGGTTTAGCGACTGGTTGTGGTTTGACTGCAGGCTGAGCGACTTTTGGCGCAGCTTTACCCGGTGCGTCATTCAGGCGCGCTTTGTGCGCATCCATCACCCGCACAGCTTCTTGGGTCGAGACACTCGTGACCTGAGAAAGCGACGGTACCCGCAACGTGCTACCCGGAATCAACTCATGAATGTTCTGATTATCGAATGCTTTGGGGTTGAGCTGATAAATCGCCAGCAAGGTCTGTTGCACCGTAACCGTATTGGACGGTCGTAAATCTGTCGCAATTCGCCACAGAGTATCACTTTCGGTTGTGGGTCCGTAAAAACGGGAGGGTTCCTGCTCTGCCTGTTGAGAGGCACGCGTCAGTGGCTGTGAGAATTGAGGCGCGGACTGAACTTCACCGTTCGGGCCAATCAGTCGAATACCTTGTGCACTGACGTAAAATGTCTGAGTCATCGCTGCCATTGCCAAAGGCAAGAGCAGACGCTTGAAAAATGGACGCATAATAAGCTCAGCTGTGTGCTTTTATCGTAGGTTTACATGATCTGTTAAATATATCGGATATCTAGGGCAAAACTACAGGAAACAAGGCAAAAAATGTGTTGCGGCAGCAATAATCGCAGTAAGCTCACACTAAATTTCCCCCGCTCTGCTTGTCTGGCGCTACCGGGCGTATAAAAAAGCCCCACTCGCGTGAGGCTTTAACAGATTCATCAATAGCTATCAGTAATAATCACGAATCAAAACTTCGGCAATTTGTACTGCGTTGGTGGCGGCGCCTTTGCGCACATTGTCCGCAACCACCCATAGATTCACGCCACTGTGGTGACTGATGTCATTGCGGATACGGCCGACCATCACATGGTCCTTGCCGCCCGCATCGCGCACCTGAGTCGGGAAGTCTTCATCGTGGAAAACCTCAACGCCCTCAGTTTGTTCAAGCAGGTTAATCACTTCTTGAGCATCAATTGGTGCGCGGGTTTCAATGTGGACGGCTTCGGCATGACCGTAAAATACCGGTACCCGTACGCAGGTCGGATTCACCATGATCGACGGATCGTTGAAAATTTTCTGTGTTTCCCACACCATTTTCATTTCTTCTTTGGTGTAGCCGTTGTCCATGAACTTGTCGATCTGTGGAATACAGTTAAACGCAATCTGTTGGCTGAACTGCTCAGGTTCAGCCGGGCGACCGTTCAGCAGTTTCGCGGTTTGGCCCGCCAACTCATCGATGCCCGCTTTGCCGGCACCCGCCACGGACTGATAGGTTGAAACATTAATACGTTCAATCCCCACTGCGTCGTGGATCGGCTTCAACGCCACCAGCATCTGGATGGTGGAACAATTCGGGTTGGCAATGATATTGCGGTTACGAAACTCAGCGATCGCTTCCGGGTTCACCTCTGGTACCACCAGCGGGACATCATAGTCATAACGGAAATGCGATGTATTGTCGATGACCACCACTCCAGCTTCAGCCGCGATTGGCGCCCATTTCTCCGACAGTTCCCCACCGGCAGAAAACAGACCGATATGAGCCTGTGTCCAGTCGAAGGTTTCAACGTTCTGTACTTTGACCGTTTTGCCGTTGAAGCGGTAGGTCTTACCTTCACTGCGTTCACTGGCCAGCAGGTACAATTCACCGACCGGGAAATCACGCTCCTGAAGAACTTCA
The DNA here is from genome assembly GCF_009904765.1 of Vibrio sp. V39_P1S14PM300. NCBI lineage: Bacteria > Pseudomonadati > Pseudomonadota > Gammaproteobacteria > Vibrionales > Vibrionaceae > Vibrio > Vibrio sp. V39_P1S14PM300. Next base: position 31,893 of record NZ_WXWP01000338.1, on the reverse strand, counting down.
ATGATGGTTTCACCGACAGCGCCTGTTGCGCCAAGTACGGCAACGTTAAATTGTTGGCTCATTTACTTACCTCAATTTGAAAACCAAGTTTAGCCAGCGGCGCTAAATTGCATGCATCGTCGCCGGCTAAAGTGACGGCGCTGTACTCTCGTCGATCCCAGTATTGTTTGCGCATCTTGTCAAACGCACCCAACTGATGAATCTCACGACGGAACAACGCATCGTCTTTGCGCACATCATAAATGATTTGTGTCAGGTTGTGCAGGGTTGCTTCGTCCCAGGCGCGATCCAGACTGACCAGTGGAACTGGCGCCACTGGCAACAGCTCGCTGGCCTGTGCCCGACGCTCGTCACCAAGAAACTCACAGAAGCTATTGAAAATCATGGTCGTACCGCGAGCCTTGCCTTCCAGGCCATACCCGGCGACATGGGGGGTCGCAAACGCCAGCAACGGCAGGAGCTCCATATCCACTTTCGGTTCAAACTCGAACACGTCCAGTGCGGCAGTAAAACCATCACCGGCCATCAGGCGGGCTTTGAGCGCGCTGTTGTCCACCACCGGCCCACGAGCCGCGTTGATCAGAATCTGGTTACTGCGTAAATTACTCAGTACCCCTTCGTCAATCAGATGGTGTGTGGGATGTGCACCGTCGCGGGTGATCGGAGTGTGCAGTGTAATGATATCCGCTTGCTCAAGCAGATCGGCCAAAGGCGTAAAATCTCGCGCATCACCGGCCGCTTGCTTGGGAGGATCGTTAAGCAGTACTTTCATCCCCAGTCCGGACAAACACTGAGCCAGATAGCTGCCCACCTGTCCGGCGCCGATGATACCCACGGTTTTATCAAACACCGAGAAGCCCTGTTGCTGCGCAAGCACCATCATCACGCTGAATGCATACTCTGCGACGCCAACTTTATTGCAGCCCGGTGCGGCAGTGAAGACAATGCCCTTTTGATCCAGCAACGCCTGATCAACATGATCCATGCCTGCGGTCGCGGTGCCGACAAACTTGAGTTTGTTGGCCTTAGTCAGAAGTGACTCGTCAACCTGAGTAACAGAGCGAATCATCAACGCATCAATATCAACCAGGTCATCGGCTGTTAACGTACGTCCCGGTTTGAGGATCACCTCGCCCAACTGACTGAACAGTTGCTGAGCATAAGGCATATTTTCGTCGATTAGGATTTTCATAGCGGAGTCTGAGTTGGGAAAAGGGGTAGAACAGGATTGTGCAGAAAAGCCGGCACAGTGTCGAGTCCCGTTTCTCTGTTAAGTATAGAAAAATACCCGGCTCCTTACGGCAGCCGGGTAATATTCCAGAACAAAAGGATCCTGTCCCGCTCTCCAGGGGACAGAGTCTGCGTCTGTTCGATCAGCCAGTGCTGATCCGCTCTGGAAACTGATTGCCAGTAGGCATTCGTTTCATTAACCCTGGTATTTCTTGATCACCAAGGTCGCGTTTGTACCGCCAAAACCAAAGCTGTTTGACATCACGGTCGTCAGCTCGGCATCACGGGTTTCCATGACGATATCCAGGCCGTCTGCCGCTTCGTCAAGGTTATCGATATTAATGCTTGGGGCGATGAAGCCGTGATTGAGCATCAGCGTTGAGTAGATGGCTTCGTGCACACCAGCCGCACCCAATGCGTGACCCGTCATGGCTTTGGTCGCTGAAATTGCCGGGCTGTTGTCGCCAAAGATTTCCTGAATCGCACCCAGCTCTTTCACATCACCAACAGGCGTTGACGTGCCGTGAGTGTTGACGTAGTCCACGCCATCAACATCCTGCATAGCCATCTTCATACAACGAACGGCTCCTTCACCTGACGGCGCCACCATATCGTAGCCATCAGACGTCGCACCGTAACCGACGATTTCACCGTAAATCTTCGCACCGCGGGCCAGCGCATGTTCCAGCTCTTCAACCACCAGCATGCCGCCACCACCAGAAATGACGAAACCATCACGGTCAGCATCATAAGTACGAGACGCCTTTTCTGGTGTGTCGTTGTATTTGGTAGATAGTGCGCCCATCGCGTCAAACATCATGGTCAGTGTCCAGTCCAGCTCTTCACCGCCACCAGCAAAAACCACATCCTGTTTACCCAGTTGGATCAGCTCCATCGCGTGGCCGATACAGTGCGCTGACGTCGCACAGGCCGAACTCATGGTGTAGTTAACGCCACGGATCTTAAACGGCGTGGCCAAACAGGCAGACACGGTCGATGACATCGTACGTGGTACCATGTAAGGACCAACACGCTTAACGCCTTTCTCACGCAAGATATCAACCGCGGCAATTTGGTTCACCGATGACGCACCACCCGAGCCCGCGACCAAACCAGTGCGCTCGTTAGAAACCTGATCTTCTGTCAGACCAGCGTCGGCAATCGCCTGTTCCATAGAAAGGTACGCAAACGCTGCCGCATCACCCATAAAGCGCATTTTCTTGCGATCGATATGGTCGGCAGGGTTCATCTTCAGGTTGCCCCAAACTTGAGAGCGTAGACCGTTCTCTTTAAACTGTTCAGAAGCGGTAATGCCTGATTTACCTGCTTTCAAAGACGCTAAAACTTCTTCGACGTTGTTACCGATACTTGAAACAATACCCATACCGGTGATTACGACTCGTTTCATGTGACATTCCTATAATTCAAAATTCCGCTAAATAATAACTAAGAAGCCCCACAGAAGTGGTCAGCTTTCCCATAAATTCGTACAATCCCGCCCCACACAACGAGAATTCGCCTCCGATAGAGACAGTATGACATCAATTAAAAATGCCGAATTGGCCTGGAATGAAGCAGGCACTCCGGTCTCCGACCAGTTTGATGACGTTTATTTCTCCAACGTCAACGGCTTAGAAGAGACCCGTTATGTCTTTCTCCACCAGAATCATCTCCCGCAAAGATGGCACGAGTATGACCAGCGCCGCTTTGTGATCGGTGAAACCGGTTTCGGCACCGGTCTCAACTTTCTGGCGGTCTGGCAGTGGTTTGATGAATTTAGACAGCAAAACCCGCATGCGCCATTAAAAGAGCTGCATTTTGTCAGCTTTGAAAAATACCCGCTCAGTAAAGAGGACCTGATCAAAGCGCATCAGGCCTGGCCGGAGTTGGCTGAATATGCGGCGCAGTTGCAAGCGCACTACCCGATTGCCGTGCCAGAATGTCAGCGTATCATCCTGGCCGATGGCGCAGTAACTCTCGATTTGTGGTTTGGGGATATCAAAGACTGTATGCCACAAGTGCCAACCGGAGAACATGGCATCATCGACGCCTGGTTCCTGGACGGCTTCGCCCCGAGCAAAAACCCGGAAATGTGGAATCAGGATCTGTTTAACGGCATGGCTAAACTGGCCAAAGCTCACTGTACCTGCGCGACATTTACTGCAGCGGGTTTTGTGCGCCGAGGCCTGATAGAAGCCGGCTTTGATATGAAAAAAGTCAAAGGATTCGGCACCAAGCGTGACATGATCGCCGGCCATCTGCCTGAGCGTCACACCCCGCCCAATCATAAAGCCTGGTTCCATCGCAGCAGCACCCCATGTGTCGACGATGTGGCCATCATTGGCGGTGGCATCGCCAGCGCCACGCTGGCCAAAACCCTCACCCGACGCGGTGTGAACGTGACCTTATACTGCGCTGATGACACGGCCGCTCAAGGAGCTTCCGGTAACCGTCAGGGCGCTATTTATCCGCTGCTCAACGGTAACCACAGCGGGGTCTCTCGGGTATTTGCCCCGGCATTTTTGTTCGCCCGCCAGTTCGTGTCGCAAATGGCTCAGTGCTTCAAGTTTGATCATGACTGGTGTGGCGTCACGCAATTGATGTGGGATGAACGCGCCAGACAAAAACTGACTAAGTTGCTTGAGGGCCAGTTCTCAGCCAATCTGGTCACGGGGCTGGACGCCACACAAACCAGCCAAACGCTGGGTCTGCCTGTCAGTGTCGACAGCGTCTTCTATCCTCTCGGCGGCTGGTTGTGTCCGGCACAGTTCACCCGCGGGCTGCTGGCAGAGCTAATGCAAGGCGAGCATTTCTCGGCAAATTTTAACCATCCCGTCACTCAGTTGGAGCGCTGCGGTGAGCAATGGGTGCTGCATTGCCACGACAAACAGTTTACCCATCAGGTCGTGGTGGTCGCGAATGGCCATCAGTTTGCCGAACTGGCACCTACTGCCGATATTCCACTTGGTCAGGTCAAAGGCCAGGTCAGCCATGTACCAACCAATACCACACTGAGCCAAATGAAAACCGTATTGTGCTATGACGGTTACATGACGCCGCAGAATCCGAACAATGGTCAACATTGCATTGGGGCGAGTTACGACCGTGACAACCTGAATCGCGCATTTGATCCACAGGCCCAGCTTGAAAATGCCGGCAAGTTACGTAAATGCGTCCCTGACCAGAGCTGGCCTGAGCAAGTGGATATATCAGCTAATCAGTCTCGTCAGGGAATCCGCTGTGTCAGCCGTGATCACCTGCCATTTGTCGGCAATGTTGGTGATTTTACTGCCATCAAACACACCTACGCTGATTTGCATCTGCAAAAAGCGGAACAGGTGAAGCCGGTGGCCAGCCAAGAGAATCTCTATTGCCTGCTCGGTCTCGGCTCACGTGGTCTGAGCTCAGCCCCGCTGCTGGCTGAAGTGCTGGCATCACAGATCTGCGCCGACCCGATGCCGCTGCCCGTGGACGTGCTGGAGGCCTTACACCCTAGCCGGATGTGGGTGCGTAAGCTTCGTAAGGGCAAGGCGCTGACTAAACTGTAAACACAAAAAAACGCCTCTTTGTATAGAGGCGTTTTTTCTCGCGGAATTAGTCACGCAACTGAGCGACGGCTGCGAGGATTTGCTCTTCAATCTCTGAGTTCGTCAGTTTGCCCACCGCCATGTCAAAATTATCATAGAAGCTGGGTACCGACAGCGACGCTTTCACATTACCGCCAAAAAACTGCGCTGAGTTGGTGGCTGCCGACAACACCGATGAAGCACCGCCCGGACCTGGCGAGGTCGCCAAGTACACTGCGGGTTTGCTTTTAAACACATCGCGATCAATACGAGTCGCCCAGTCAAACAGATTTTTGTAGGCTGCCGGATGGTGGCCATTATGCTCAGCGAATGAAATCACAAACGCGTCCGCCTCACTCAAATCGCGTAAAAATGCGTCCGCACCTTCCGCTTTCCCAATGGCTTTCTCAGTATCTTCACTGAACATTGGTACTTGATAGTTGTTGATGTCGAGCACTTGGACTTGTGCCCCTTCGATCAAATTCGCAGCGTAGGTTGCAAGGGCTTTGTTGATAGACGTTGAACTGGTGCTGGCACCAAATGCGATCACTTTCATGAGGTTATCCTTTGTGGTTCCGCTTAATTGCTGACCAGAATAAATCAGCCACAGATTCTCACAAGGGTAATTTTTATAAGGACTCATTCAAAAAATTTGAATGAGTCCTGAAGTCGGGCAGCAAAAACGTCGGCTTAAGCCTGGCTTTGTAGCTCCTGCCACAGATCACTGACAATGATTCGATCCGCCGGAGAGAGTTCAGAACGCGCTGCGTCAAGGCTTTGTTCGATACGCGCTTTCAGTTCAGCAATATCCTGAATGCCTTCTTCTTCGCACGACGCCGCAGAAAGAGAAATATGACCACGTAAATAACCACCTGCAAACAGTTCATCATCCGATGCCATTTCAATACGGGCATCAATCAGTTCAAGTAGCTTTTCTTCAAACTCAATAATCATTTTGGTCTCTTTTTACTTAACGGTGAAGTCACCAGCTTCCAGCGCTTTAATGCCATAAAATGCCCGCAATGCCTCAGACAACAGCTTCACTCTTGGTGGCAAGCCTGTATCCAGGATGCTCATTACTTCCGCATGAACTTTATGCATAAACGCCAGACGATCCGGCTCAAAATCGCCGTGTAGATTGTCACAACTGACAGTAAAAGGAAAGCCAGCACTGACCGACAACACCCATTCGTACGCCTGAGGACGAATCTCCACCTTCTCAAACTCCGCTTGCTTTTGCTCTGTGCGGCCATCGGGTTCATACCAATACCCAAAATCTTCCAGCAGGCGTCGCTGTGGCCCCGCCACACACCAATGGGAGATCTCATGCAGCGCCGAGGCATAGAATCCGCGGGCAAAGATGATACGGTGGTACTGGGTATTCTCATCTGCCGGCAGATAGATAGGCTCATCCTCACCCAGTTCCAGGCGGGTGTTATAACGGTCAAAAAACGTGGCGTTGAATATCTCAATCAGATCGTGATACTGATGGGTCATGACTCTGTAATGTTGTCGAAAAGTGTGCGGCGCGCATTCTCGCTTGTTTTGATGTCAGGGTAAAGCCCCACAACAAAAGCAGTTATTAGTTTTGTTAATCTGAAACAGATTTTCGAGATACAAAATCTCATTCGTCACAGATCACATTTCCCACTACACTCTCGCTTTCATTTTTCATCCTGTTTCACTGCTTTGTGCAATGATTTACTGAGTGGTACAGCCATGCTGTTGAGTGTTCTCTATATTATTGGTATTACAGCGGAAGCTATGACAGGCGCGCTGAGTGCGGGCCGACGTAAAATGGACTGGTTTGGTGTGATGTTGGTGGCCAGTGCAACAGCCATTGGCGGTGGTACCGTACGTGACATCCTGTTGGGTCATTACCCATTAGGCTGGGTAAAGAATCCCGAGTTTCTGGCCATCACCTGTGTTGCAGGAGTGCTGACCACTGGCGTGGCCAAGTGGGTACTCAAACTGAAAGGTTTGTTTATTCGTCTGGATGCGCTCGGTTTGATCGTATTTAGTATCATCGGCACCAAAATTGCGATGGGCATGGGGCACCATGCGCTGATCTGCATGGTCTCGGCACTGGTTACAGGGGTATTCGGTGGCTTGCTACGCGATCTGATTTGTCGTCAGACCCCTCTGGTACTGCACGAAGAATTGTATGCCTCCGTGGCGCTGTTTGCGTCCGGACTGTATTTGGCGCTGCTTGAGTTTGGGGTCGCCGACGTGCACGCGACCATTATCACTCTGGTTATCGGCTACACGCTGCGCATGGCCGCTGTGCGTTTTAAATGGCGCTTACCGTCTTTTCAGCTCGAAACGGAAAGCTCACTGCATTAAAAAACGCCCTCCAAGGAGGGCGTTTTTAGTCTGGTATTAAACCGGGTTATCAATATCAATGAAAGTGACTTCGAAACCATGCTCCTGCGCCAGCCATTCTCCGAGCGCTTTGACTCCGTAGCGTTCTGTCGCATGGTGCCCAGCAGCAAAATAATGGATATCCTGTTCACGCGCTGAATAAGTGGTTCGCTCGGACACTTCACCAGAAATAAAGGCGTCCAGACCATGCTGCGCAGCCAGTTCGATATAGTCCTGCCCCCCCCCGGTACACCAACCGACGGTTTGGATCATTTTATGGCTGCCGTCCGGCGTTATGTGCAGCGGCGTGCGGTGCAGCACTTGTTCGATTCGGGCGGCAAATTCTTCGCCGCTTACGGCCTGGTCCAGCGCGCCATACATGGCTACCGATTGTGGGGGCCCCTCCAGCCCACCTTCAACACGGATTCCTAACAGTTCAGCCAGTTTAGCGTTGTTGCCCAGCTCAGGGTGGATATCTAAAGGTAAGTGATAACCAAGCAAATTCAGGTCGTGCTTAATCAGCGTCCGGATACGGTTACCCTTCATACCACGAATCGGGGCTGGCTCACCTTTCCAGAAATAGCCGTGGTGCACCAGTAAGGCATCGGCGTTGAGTGCGACCGCTTGATCGATTAAGGCCTGTGACGCCGTTACGCCAGTAACAATTTTCTTCACTTCGGAGCGGCCTTCGACCTGTAAACCATTCGGAGCATAATCTTTGATCAACTGCGGGGACAGTTTTTCGTTCAGCAACGCTTCAAGTTGGAGGATATTCATTCTACATTCCATTGGCTTGGATTTGATTGGACAGGTTATAGCAATTTCGCGTTAAAATGTCGAAAACAACGGACTGATTGACCTATGACTCAGCTAAGCCAAATCGCCCGATGGGTGGCCACGACCCCAACTTTGTTTTCGGCCCACACGCCGCTGGAAACCCAGCCTCCCTTCACCGTCGATCTCAGTGCTCTTGATGACGTGTATCAGGGGAACCCTCGCCTGGGATTTTTGTATCAGCATGTGTGCCATCAACTGTTTCAGCGTCATCCGGATTTCCAGGTCGAGGCGGAAGAAATTCAGTTACAACACAAGGGACAAACTCTTGGTGCCATTGATTTTATCGTGCGCCACCTACCCAGTAACGCACTCCAGCATTGGGAAGTGGCCATCAAGTTTTATTTATTAAAAGACGGGCTCTGGTTTGGCCCCAATGCCCACGATCAACTGGATAAGAAACTGACCAGAATGCTCAGTCATCAGCTTCAAATGAGCCAGACCGACGCGTTCACCGAACGCTATCCACACTGGCCAACGATGACTCAACACCTGCTGATGCAAGGTCGTCTGTATATCAACCCGTTCGACCCACAGCCGATCCCGCCAACGTGTTTGGGCTATGCGCTCAATCCGGAGCGCATTAAGGGGCTCTGGTGCTATCAGAGCCAGAGGCCCCAAATAACGCAGACTCTGTACCAACTGGATAAACCACAGTGGATCAGCGGCCGGGACGCAAGCTCACCGCTCGTCACCGGTGTCACAGAGCGCTTTATCCACTGTCAGGATGACACCGGACGATTTTGGTTCATCGTGCCGGACCAATGGCCGAACAACAGCCAATAATGATCAAAAAAGCGGCCGGTTGGCCGCTTTTGCATGAAAGTAACAGAGATTTACAGACCTGCGTTGGTAAAAACCTGATTCACGATATCCTGCGCTTCGGTTTCAATCTGCTTCAGGTGCTCAGCGCCTTTGAAGCTCTCGCAGTAAATCTTGTAAATCTCTTCCGTACCGGACGGGCGCGCAGCAAACCAGCCGTTGTCAGTGGTGACTTTCAGCCCCCCAATCGCCGCACCATTGCCTGGCGCATGCGTCAGACGTGCGGTGATAGGATCGCCCGCCAACGTTTCAGCCGACACCATTTCAGGAGAGAGCTTTTTCAGCACCTCTTTTTGGGCGCCGTTGGCCACCGCTTGAATACGGTTATACTGAGACTCACCGTGCTTGGCCGCCAGCTCTTCGTAGTATTGCTGCGGATTTTTGCCTGTCACCGCGGTAATTTCCGCCGCCAGCAAACAAAGAATAATGCCATCTTTATCGGTGGACCACGGCGTGCCATCTTTGCGCAAAAATGAAGCTCCTGCGCTCTCTTCACCACCAAAACCAAACTGCCCCTGGTACAGCCCATCCACAAACCATTTAAAGCCAACCGGGACTTCACACAGATTGCGGCCCAAATCCGCGACCACGCGGTCGATCAAGGCGCTGGACACCAGAGTTTTACCCACCGCAACGTTCTGCCCCCAACCATCGCGATGACGATAAAGGTAGTCGATACACACTGCCAGGTAATGGTTTGGGTTCATCAGACCTTTCGGTGTCACGATGCCGTGGCGGTCATAATCCGGGTCATTCCCAAATGCCAAATCGTAATCATCTTTAAGCGCCAGCAAGCCCGCCATCGCGTATGGCGATGAGCAGTCCATCCGGATCACACCGTCTTTGTCCAGAGACATAAACTGGAACGACGGATCAATGGCCTCGCTGACCAGCGTCAGATCCAGATTGTACGTCGTGGCGATCTGGCGCCAGTAATCAATCCCGCTGCCGCCCAGTGGATCCACACCGATCTTCAGGCCTGCCTGCTGAATCGCCTGCATATCAATCACATTGACCAAATCATCAATGTACGGTTTCACCAGATCCCGCTCTTTAACCAGTCCTGATGCCACCACCTGCTCTGGAGTGAGACGCTGAACGCCGTGCATGTCGGCCGCTATCAGGGCATTCGCACGGTTCTCAATGGCCTTCGTTAGTGCGTCTTCCGCCGGGCCACCGTGCGTCGGGTTGTATTTGATGCCGCCATCCTGAGGGGGGTTATGAGAAGGCGTAATGACGATGCCGTCCGCTTTATCATGGTGCTGACGGTTGTAGCTCAAAATAGCATGAGAGATACCCGGTGTTGGGGTATAACCACGCTTCTCCTGCACCACCACTTCAATTCCATTCGCCACCAGCACTTCCACAACACTGTGAAACGCTGGCTCAGACAAAGCGTGAGTATCTTTACCGACAAACAACGGCCCCGCCGTGCCTTGCTCAGCACGCACATCTGCCACCGCCTGAGCTATCGCCAGAATGTGATTCTGGTTGAAGGTCGTCTTATCCGCGGTCCCACGATGACCAGAAGTACCAAACTGTACTTTGTGGTCCGGATTACTTGGGTCAGGCTGAAGAAGAAAATAGTTGGCTACCAGGGCTGGAATGTTGTGAAGGTCTTGCTGCTGCGCTTTTTGTCCCGCGCGTGGGTGCATCGCCATTATGACATCCTTTCTTTAAAAACGAGAAAATAAAAAACCTCATAATACTGAGTTCAACTTGTGCATTATGAGGTTTCAATCAGACTTTTTTAGATTGAGTTGGTGACTTTTTCAATCAGTTCTGCCTGGAAGTTCATTCTGACCATCAGCTGCTCAACCATCTGGCGTTTGCGGCTGGTATTGTTGTTGGTGATCACCCAGAATGGGGTATTAGGAATGGCTTTTGGCTTGGTGGTGTTGCCGCTCGCCAGCAGAGTCTGCTGGTTATCCGCAAAGTACACACGTTTACGGCCTTTCACCTGAGTGGCTTCAGAGAAACTTTGTGGGTCGATGCGGTGTAATGTTGAAAGCACCAGCATAAAACGGTCAATTGCTTTTTTCAGACCGGCAAACTCGTCGGAAATAAGCAGTGAGCGCATCTCTTTTACTGCATCGATCTGCTGATCTTTACCGGCATCTTTGCTGACTACGATGCCTTTCGGCTGCGCCACAGCAGGTGCTTGTTTGACCGCTTTGCCATCCACGTTAAGCAGGCGGCGCAGAATATCCGAAGCGCTCTCGCCAATATGTTGGGTCTGGCCTGCGATGTAACGGTATAGATCCTCATCAACCTCAATTGTTTTCATTCGCTTTTCACAATCTCTATGTTTAAACTCTGGGGGATTATAGCGAGATCTTTCCCGAGACTCTACGTTAAACCAGTCACGAATAAGATAAAATGTCACAGCTGCTCAACTACAAACTTGAAGGTGAGGGTCACACCATTGTACTGATCCACGGCCTGTTCGGTAATTTGGATAACCTTGGCCTGCTGGCACGCGACCTGCGCGACGATCATCAGGTCCTGAGCGTGGACCTGCGCAATCATGGCCAGTCGCTCCACTCTGATGAGCATAATTATGCGCTTATGGCTGAGGACGTGGCCGCCCTGTTCGACCATCTTAACCTCGACGACGTGACCGTCATCGGCCACTCCATGGGCGGTAAAGTCGCCATGAAACTGGCAGAGGTTGCGCCGGATTCCATGGCCAAACTGGTGGTGATGGACATGGCCCCAGTGGCGTATCAAGTACGTCGACACGACAACGTGTTTGCCGGACTGCAACACGTTCTCAATACGCCACCTACCACCCGAGCCCAGGCCTTGGCGATGCTGGCTGAGCACATTGAGATCGATGGCGTCCGGCAGTTTCTATCTAAGTCACTGTATAAACAAGGCAATACTTTAACCTGGCGTTTCAATGTTCCGGCACTGCTGGCCAATTACGATTGTATTTTGGGCTGGGAGCCTATCCCTCTGACATCGATTCCGACGCTGTTTGTCAAAGGAGGAGACTCTGACTATCTCACTACAGAGCATCAAGGCCAGGTGCAAGCGCAGTTCGCAAACGCCAAAGCCCATGTGATCGCCAACACTGGCCACTGGTTGCATGCGGAAAAACCGGCGGAAGTACTGCGCGCAATTCGCAAATTTCTCTGAGTAGCGCTTGTGACGTGAATGCGACATGATCGCATTAACTTTACCGAATAACAGTGGTATAGTTCGCGCAAGCAAAATTGGCAGAAAGGGATTCCATGCTTTACGACTACATGAACATGATCGAGTCAATTGGACTTGATTTGCTTTTTGCGTCTATCTTTTTCCTGATTGGTATGGCAATAAAAGATGTTCTGAAACAGGGCAATGTTCCGGTATTTGGTCGTCGTATTGTATGGCTGGTGCTGTTTTTGGGGTGCGCAGGTTTTATCGCGAAAGGCCTGATACAGCTCTCCTGGGAAGGCACCGGACTGGGTTAATTCTCGTCTCTGACCGCCAACCACAGACAAAATTAAAGGTAATGAATCTATGGCAAGTGTAGGTATCTTCTTTGGTAGCGATACAGGTAACACTGAAGCTATTGCGAAGATGATTCAAAAGCAACTGGGTAAGAAACTGGTTCACGTTCAAGACATCGCAAAGAGCAGTAAAGAAGACATTGATAACTTTGATCTGCTGCTACTTGGTATCCCAACTTGGTACTACGGTGAAGCACAGTGTGACTGGGACGATTTCTTCCCAGAACTGGAACAGATCGATTTTTCAACCAAGCTGGTTGCTATCTTTGGTTGTGGTGATCAGGAAGATTACGCTGAGTACTTCTGTGACGCGATGGGAACCGTACGCGATATCGTCGAAGCAAAAGGCGGTACGATTCTGGGCCATACATCAACAGACGGTTACGAGTTCGAAGCTTCGAAAGCGTTGGTTGAAGGTGACGACAGCAACTTTGTTGGTCTGTGCATTGACGAAGACCGTCAACCAGAACTGACCGATGAACGAGTGAAAAATTGGGTTGAGCAGATCTACGAAGAGATGTGTCTGGCGGAACTCGAAGACTGAGCCCCACCAAATTCCGATAGCCCCGCACTCGCGGGGCTTTTTTTCGCTCGTAGCTCACAACATACTGTTTTTCAATTACTTCGCTAAAGTTTTTCGCGCTCATGCCGTTAACAGTTCATCAGACGGGGAGCACCATGCAAATACACACCTTAGACAAAGCTGGCATCATCAACGAACTTCAGTTCGGTAATGGTATTAACCAAGCCGTTCACGAAGGACGTCGTGCCGATTTTGGTTTGCTGCTGTCGATGTTTTCCAGTGACGTTCGTGACACCACCCCGGTGGAAATGATCAACCAAACGCACACCACCGAACAACTGCTGCGACAACGTTTTGAGCTTCCTGTTCCTCAGCCTCTTAGCGCCGATCAGAGCTCGTACGCGATCTCCGCACACCAGGCTGCTCAATTTCATGACGCTGGTCTGCCCAGCGCCAAGCTCTGCCACTATCTGACCCCAGATGCGCTCGCTTATCTGCCAGAAGGCACTCACGGTTTACCTGAAGAAGTCTACCACAACTTGTCAGGCCATCAGCGGCGCCAGTTGGCAGAGACAGAGCCGCGTCAGGCCCTACCTGCTGACCTGTACAATCAGCTTGTCCGTGCACAACGTCAGGCTCAAATTCAGTTAACTGCTTGATTCATTAGAAGCGCCTCTAGATAACATCAAGCCCGATTCATGCCCTACACCCAGATATGTGAAATGCTGCAAAGAATTTCACATTAACGGCTTATACGACCCATTAATTTGATGTTATTCACATCCAAGTCACAGCTAATCAACCATGCTATGTGGACAAATTTCTCCTCTTCCGGGACAAATTCACCTTCAGCTTGGGGTTGCCCATGGATATAAAAAGTGCCGTTATATTAGTCACTTCTGCTGGTTCTACGCTAGGGGCAACTCTGGCGACACACTTTGCTTCGCTTGGCGCCAAAGTGATTTTGTGCGACAAAGATATCCACCGCCTGCACCAAACCAGAGACGGTTGCCAGCGGGTGTCTCCTGACGTTCATGCCTTCCAGTTGCACGATCATACCCAAGCTTCGCTGGATGCCCTGTTTGCCTTTGTTGAAGACTGCTACGGCAGTGGGCCAGACGTGTTAGTCAACACACTGACGACCCGGCCAATGCCGCGTTTGGTCAGTGATTTTTCTCCAGACACTTTTACCCAGAGACTGGCTTTAATGGCGTCCACGCTGTTTACCTTCGGTCAAGCCACCGCAGATCACATGCGACGTGCCAACAAACGCGGTGTGATCGTCAATGTCGTCGCGCATGAAGATTACCGGGATTTGTCCGGCTTTGAGAATGCGGCGTCAATGGTCACGGGGTTCACACAAAGCTGGGCCCGAGAGCTGACTCCGTTCAATATTCGGGTGGGCGGTGTTGTCCCAGCGATTACAGCGCAAGAGTGCGATGACGAATTACACTGGGCTGAAATCAACGATGAGCTGATCCGCAATACCGAATACATTGTTGCCAATGATTATTTCAGCGGCCGCATCATGGCCGCCTGATAAGCATGAATGTTGAAATGCAGGCCACTACAACTTCCGCAGCAGGTTATCGCTGGCCTCTTCAATGAGATCGAGCACCAGTTCGAATCCGTTTGCCCCACCATAGTAAGGGTCCGGGATTTCATCGTAATCAGAATCCGCATGGCTCAAAAACAGCGACAGTTTGTGTTGGTGCTCTGACGGACACCGATCGGTCAAGTCAGCCAGATTGTCAGCGTCAGCCGCAAGAATGTAATCGAAGTGTTCAAAATCCCAACAGTTAACTTGGCGTGCCTGGATGTCATCAAAAGAATACCCTCTCTGCTCACCGGCCGCCCGAGCTCGGGCATCCGGCCCGCTGCCAGTATGAAAGTCTATGGTGCCCGCTGAATCGACCTCAATATCCACTCCGAGTTGCCGCGCCTTCGCACGCAGTACTGCTTCACCTGTCGGAGAGCGACAGATATTCCCCATACATACCACCAGAATTTTCTTCAAAGCTGCCTCCTGCAAATCATCCAAATCACGACAATCACTTTCCTCCCACCGGGTAATGTATTGCCTCCACCACCGCGGGTAGCTGACGAGAGTGCTCCCTAAAACCTACTTCAGATTGCGTCGGACAGCCAGTGCAATCATGTGACCTCGCTATCTATCTGAGCGATCCGTTGTAACCAGACGTCGAATTTGCCACTTTGCCCCCAAATACATACGATGTTTCCATTATCAAGTTTGCGGATATCCCTGAATAATCACGGTATTTAGTGTGGCGTTTTTTCGTTATGATGGCTGGAAATCAGTTTCGTTTAGGGAGAGAAAAGATGTCTGCAGAGGACAGCAAAGAAGCACGCCATAAAGCACGGCAGCAGAAAGTCAAAGAACAAGTGGACGCACGGGTTGCAGCGGCGCAAGAAGAGAAAGGCTTACTGCTGATCATTACCGGCAACGG
Organism: Vibrio sp. V39_P1S14PM300; assembly: GCF_009904765.1. Taxonomy (NCBI): domain Bacteria; kingdom Pseudomonadati; phylum Pseudomonadota; class Gammaproteobacteria; order Vibrionales; family Vibrionaceae; genus Vibrio; species Vibrio sp. V39_P1S14PM300. The sequence goes on along the minus strand of NZ_WXWP01000338.1, from coordinate 16,592 downwards.
CAAAGGCAAGTCAACCTCCGGCTTCGGCACCATCGTCCGGGCAATCGGCCATGGTAAATCTTGTGCTGTCGCCCAATTCATTAAAGGCACTTGGGAGAACGGGGAACGCAACCTATTGGAAAAGCTCGGTGTCGAATTTCAGGTTATGGCGACCGGTTTTACCTGGGAAACTCAGAATAAAGCCGCAGACACCGACGCAGCGCAACAAGTCTGGCAGCAATGTAAACGAATGCTGACCGATGAATCTCTGGATGTTGTACTGTTCGATGAACTGACCTATATGGTCAGCTATGGCTACATTGAGCTGGATGAAGTGGTTGATGCGTTGAACGCCCGCCCGCCAATGCAATCTGTGATCATTACCGGCCGCGGTGCCCACCGTACTCTGATCGACATGGCCGATACGGTATCCGAAGTTCGCAACGTCAAACACGCTTTTGAATCGGGTGTCAAAGCGCTCAAAGGCGTCGACTGGTAAGCGCGGCTTTCGTTGATAACAAAAAAGGGTTGGCCATTGGCCAACCCTTTTGCGTTTGCTGTGCTTAATTAAACAGGCCTTTTATCGCATTGTTGATCGCGTCTTTGGTCTTCTCATCTTTAATCTTATCACCTAACTTTTCATCCAGCTTTTCCAGGTTACGGTCGAGTTCCTTTTGGGCTTTCTGTTTGAGCACATCATCAAACACCAACTTGAACTTCGGTTTCTCCCATTTGCCGGACACATTGATTGGAATTGTCAGATCACGCAGCTCATTGATGTCTTTACCGCCTTGGCCTTCCAGTGTACCGACAATCGACGTTCTGACCAGAAAGTCCACCGTTTGATTGATGTAGTTGGCTTTACCTTCTCCACCAATACGCAGCAATGGCGATTGCATCGTCAGGTCTTTGGTTGAAACCACACCTTGGCTCAAGTTTAGCGTCGCGCCCATCGCACTGAAGTCGGTCTTCTGTGCACCTTCTTTGCCATCAATCGACTTCCCTTTAAACTTGGCATAACCGTCACGAATCATCTGCGCAACGTTGATACCGTTCACCGCACCGTCTGCAAACTTGATCACCACAGTGCCTGCCAGGTTCTTTTTGATCCCGCTAGGGGTCAGGCTGCGCCCCTGGACATTCACATCAATGTTCCCGGTGCCTTCCAGCTTATCGTTGTCCGCAACGTCTTTCAGCAGCGGCTGAACCTGTACACCTTTGATCTGCTTTTTCACTGCGTAGGTCGCTGGCATTTTACGCGCATCCAGAGTGGCGGTTGCGTTCACCGAACCGCCGTACAGCTGAGAGCGAAAGGATGTCAGTTTGGCCACACCGCGATCCACAGTAAAGCTGGCTTTCACATTCTGCATTTTCGCATTGGATGCTTTGAATTTATCAATGGTAATGCCGCCCTGAACGTCGAGGGTTTTCAGCGCAGACAAATCCGGCTCCTGTTCAGGTGCCGATGTAGCCGTGCCAGACTTCGCCCCTGAATGGCTACCACCCGATGTGGCGGGTTTGCTTTCAGTGTTCGTGGACTCAAGACCCAGGAACTCATCTAAATCGATATTCGGGCTGTGCAGGGTAAAGCGCACTTTCGGAATATCGCCCAGCGTCACATCCGCTTTTCCGTCCAGAGCAATCGCGTTCGCGGTCAGCGTTTCTAGGATCACACTGAGGTGGCTCTTGTTGAGGTCAAAATTTACATCCGATGTCATCGCCACTTTCATCGGCGACTGAGGCAAACCTGCGCCTTCCAACTGGCCAGCCAGCATCAGTTTACTCACACTCACCTGAGTGATCGCTTTGTTCACTTTCAGTGCACCAGATCCGTTCAGATCCAGCGCCATATCGCCCGCTTTTCCTTTCACCGCGTAAGTCAGTGCATTGGCTTTATCAAACTCAAACGTTGCCAGCTCTAACTTGGCAGACTCGATCTGATTCGACGCATCACTGAAGTTAGCATCGACTTTGATGTTACGCAGCGCGTATTCTTTGAAGCCTGGAGCCAACTTAAATTCGGCGTTGCCTTTAGCACCAAATGTCTGCTGATTATTTTCACCCTTGGCGGCAAAATCCGCTTTGGTCCAGGTATCGACCGCAAACTCCGACAGGTTCAGTGACACATCGTACAGTTTGGTAAACGTTCCTGCCTGCTTGTCCTGAATATCCAATGTCGCATTCGACACGGTGACACCAGCCAGATGGATAGTCCATTGAGCTGCCTCACCGGTTTGATCGTTCGTTTCCGGCGCTGTTTGAGTGTTACTCTCCGCGGCTTTCGATTCTGTTTGTGCGGTTTGCGCTTTGCTCAGAGCGTCGATGTTTTTACGACCATCTTTAAGCGTTTCCAGATTGAATTCAGCCCCATCCAGAGTCACGTTGCCAATTTCCAACTGCTTGCTTAGCAGCGGCATCACTGACACGTCAATTCCCACAGATTCTACTTTGAGCATGTTTGGTTTGGTGAAGCCCGCCGGGTTGCGCAGTTCGGTTTTGCCCAGCTCAAAACCGAGCGATGGGAAGAACTGCCAACTGATATCCCCTTCGATCACCAGCTCCAGGCCAGTATGTTTTTTGGCTTGTTCGACGATCAAAGGTTTAAATTGGTTAGGATTTACCAGCAAGACGAGAGCTGCGAGGCCGATAACAACGATCAGCAAAAGCGCAGCAATGAACAGTACAATTTTCTTCATCAGCTTTTTCCTTGCTTGATTGAGCTTGTTAAGGAAGGAGACATTTTTCAGGTTAGTCGTTATATAAAAAAAGTGGCACCTAAAGTGCCACTTATCTCATAAAAAATAAAGCTCAGAACTGCGATAAACGATTAAGCTTTCAGAAGTTTTGCAATATGAGCCTTCAAGACATCGATCGCAATGCGGTTTTTACCACCACGAGGTACGATAATGTCCGCGTACTGTTTCGACGGCTCGATAAACTGCATGAACATCGGGCGTACAGTCGCTTGATACTGTTTCAGTACCGAGTCCATGGTCCGGCCACGCTCTTCCACATCACGCTTAACACGGCGCAGCAAACAGATATCCAGCGGTGTGTCCATAAACACGGTTGCATGCATCAGATCACGCAGACGTGGGTCTGTCAGTAAAAGAATGCCTTCCAGGATGATCACTTTCTTTGGCGTTAATGTGGAGGTATGTTCGGTGCGGGTATGTTCTGTGTAGCTGTACTCTGGCACATCGACCGCTTCGCCTCGGGTCAGCTTTTCAAGGTGGTCACAAAGAAGGTCGTGGTCGAGGGCATTCGGGTGGTCGTAATTGGTTTTGACTCGCTCTTCCATACTCAGATGGCTTTGGTCTTTGTAATAGCTGTCTTCCGTGATAACACCAATTTGATGATCGCCCACTTTGGCACGTAGCTCATTATAAATCGTGCTGGCGATCAAACTCTTTCCAGAAGCAGACGCGCCGGCAATACCTACGATGACGCATTGATTATTATCAGACATTAGTTGCACCCGATGATGATGTGATTAGATAAACCGCCTGATTATAGGGGTTGCGACTAGTGGATACTAGTCGCAAAACCATTTAAATCGCCGCTTTTGGCCAAATTGAATAACAAAGCGCCATACAAACGATTACATTGAATATGTGATCTCGTACGGTCCTTTTTATTTTGCCCTAAACCTCACTCCACCAATGTGAAACTGATTGCGTCCGGTTTAGCTTCCCCTTGCCAGAACAGCCGACTGCCCACGCTTTCCGCCAGAGAGAAATAGGGCTGGGCATGCTCGCTTTCCGGCTCTGCGGCCACCGTCGGACAGCCAGAATCCACATCTTCACGCAGCCGAATATGCAATGGGATCTGTGCCAGCATGGCCAGATCATATTCTGCCGCCATCTTCTGCGCACCACCCACACCAAAGAGATGTTCTTTTTCGCCACAGTGGCTGCAAATGTGGTAACTCATGTTTTCCACCAACCCGATCACCGGCACATCCACTTTGGCAAACATAGCCGCCCCTTTGCGTGCATCCGCCAAAGCGAGATCTTGAGGCGTCGTCACGATTAACGCCCCCGTAACCGGAATCTGCTGTGATAAGGTCAATTGTATATCACCAGTACCCGGCGGCATGTCGATCACCAGATAATCCAACTCCGGCCATTCTGTTTCGTTCAGCAGTTGCGCCAGCGCTTTGGATGCCATGGGACCACGCCAGATGGCGGCATCATCGCTGGAAACCAGATAACCGATCGAGTGAGTGTAGATACCGTACGCCTCGACGGGCTGCATCCATTTGTTGTCGCGTACTTTAGGCGCAGCCGTCATCTGACCGAGCATCATCGGCACGGATGGGCCGTAAATATCAGCATCCAGCAGCCCCACCTTGGCCCCGGAGCGCGCCATGGCCAGCGCGAGATTGACGGCCGTAGTTGATTTTCCGACACCGCCTTTGGCGGAGGTCACCGCGATGACGTTTTTGACCCCGTTGACGGCATGTGGCACATGCGTTTTTAGCGCTTTCACCTGCACTTCCACCCGGAAAGCAAACGGAGCGACCTCAGCACTGTCCTGCTGGGAGCGAATCCAGTGTTGCAGCTCACTCACCAGATCGTTGGCGGCAAATGGCAACGCGATGACAAACGTACCATCCGGCTCTACTGTGACCAAGCCGGGCACTTCGGCCCAGTTGTCCACAAGCGATGAATGCTGAAATTGGTTCAGCCAGTGACACAAATCTTGTTTGGATGAAAATTGACGCATAGGCCCTCCTTGATGCCCTCAATGCTATCACTCGTTCAGCGCAGACTGAACCCTGAAAAAACTAAGGCATTGAGCGCGTTGATGCCTTGGAGTCAAAGTGTGGATAAGGTAGTATTACTCTCTATTTTTTAATACCTATCGAGAAAAGCGAATATTAAGTATGGCAAACGATCCAAGAAAACTTTTGGTAACTTGTGCCCTTCCGTACGCTAACGGTTCGATCCACCTTGGTCACATGCTTGAGCATATCCAGGCGGACATTTGGGTTCGTTACCAACGCCTGCGTGGCAACATTGTAAACTTCATCTGTGCGGACGACGCTCACGGCACGCCAATCATGCTTAAAGCTCAACAGATGGGTATTACACCTGAGGAGATGATTGCCGCCGTCAGCGAAGAGCACCAGAAAGACTTTGCTGGCTTTGATATCAGCTTTGACAACTACCACAGCACACACTCGGAAGAAAACCGCGAGCTGGCGTCTCACATCTACTTAGAACTCAAGAAAAACGGCTTTATCTCCAGCCGCACTATTTCTCAGTTGTTTGATCCTGAGAAAGAGATGTTCCTGCCAGACCGTTTTGTAAAAGGCACCTGTCCGAAGTGTAAATCGGAAGATCAGTACGGCGACAACTGCGACAATTGTGGTGAAACTTATAGCCCGACCGAGCTGATCAATCCGAAATCGGCCGTGTCTGGTGCGACGCCGGTCATGAAAGATTCTGAACACTTCTTCTTCGATCTGCCTCAGTTTGAAAGCATGCTTAAAGAGTGGACACGTTCTGGCTCTCTACAAGCTGAAACCGCGAACAAGATGCAAGAATGGTTCGAATCAGGCCTGCAACAATGGGACATCTCACGTGATGCGCCATATTTTGGCTTCGAGATCCCAGGTGAAAAAAACAAATTCTTCTACGTGTGGCTAGACGCACCGATCGGCTACATGGGCTCGTTCAAAAATCTGTGTGACAAACGGGATGATCTGAATTTTGACGAGTACTGGAACAAAGACAGCTCAGCGGAGCTTTACCACTTCATCGGTAAAGACATTGTTTACTTCCACAGCCTATTCTGGCCTGCCATGCTGGAAGGCTCTGGCTTCCGCAAACCGAATAACGTATTCGTCCACGGTTACGTCACAGTAAACGGCGCAAAAATGTCTAAGTCTAAGGGTACGTTCGTGAAAGCGAGCACGTACCTTGAACACCTGGACCCAGAGTGCCTGCGTTACTACTACGCGGCAAAACTCAACAGCCGTATCGACGACCTTGACCTGAACCTGGAAGACTTCACCCAACGCGTCAACGCGGACGTTGTTAACAAGATCGTCAACCTGGCTTCACGCAACGCCGGCTTCATTGCTAAACGTTTTGACGGCAAACTGTCCGAGCACTTTGCTGAGCCTGAACTGTACAACGAGTTCGTTGCAGCGGCGGATCGTATTGCAGAGCTATTTGATACTCGCGAATTTGGCCGAGCTATCCGTGAAATCACCGCACTGGCGGACAAAGCTAATCAGTACGTTGATGAAAAAGCACCTTGGGTGGTTGCTAAAGAAGAAGGCAAAGATCAAGAGCTGCAAGATATTTGCTCGGTTGGTATCAACCTGTTCCGCGTTTTGATGACATACCTGAAACCCGTGATGCCTGCTCTTGCAGCGCGCACGGAAGCATTCCTGAATCAGGAACTAACGTGGGATGGCATTGCTCAACCACTGACAGGCCACGAAATCACTAAGTTCAAAGCCCTGTTTAACCGTATTGATCCTAAGAACATCGAAGCGATGATCGAAGCATCAAAGCAAGACGCGGCAGCAGAAATGGCGGCGAAAGAAAAAGCAGAAGCGGAAAAGAACAAAGCGAGTCAGACTGAGTTAGACAAAGATCCTATCGCTGAAGAGATTGAGTTTGACGCTTTTGCCGCGGTAGATATGCGTATTGCACGTATCATCTCGTGCGAAGAAGTGCCAAAAGCCAACAAACTGCTTAAGTTCCAACTGGATATTGGCGGCGAAACCCGGCAGGTATTCTCTGGCATTAAATCTGCGTACAAACCGGAAGATCTGGAAGGTAAACTGACCGTTATGGTTGCCAACCTGAAACCTCGTAAGATGAAGTTTGGTATGTCAGAAGGCATGATCCTGGCGGCAGGCCCTGGTGGCAGCGAGCTGTGGATCCTGGAGCCACACGAAGGCGCTCAGCCTGGTATGCGTGTGATGTAACCCACTGCCAGCCTTGTAACTCCCAGCGCCTGATGGAAACATCAGGCGCTTTTTTATTGACCAGGTTCACACTTTTAGGTCAGCTTGCACCAAAACAGCGCAACATCTTGGATTTAAATTAGATAACTCATTGTTTTTAAATAACTAATTTCTTGGCATTAAGTCTGCTACCCCTTTTGAGGTAGAAAGGCATTAACAAGGAGTTGGTTATGTTTGTTTTGATTTCGATGCTGATATCCATCGGCATACTGGCAGTTTTACTTTACCTGTCCAAGCAACGACAAAATTCGCTGCAGCGCAAATACGAATTGCTGGTCGACCTGCGACAACTGCTGCATCAGTGCCGTCAGCACCGCAGTGCCACGCATCTGGGCCTGACGTCAGAGCACAATCCGAAATCCGAGCTCAGCCATCTTCAGGACGCATTAATGGAGACCAGCAACCATCTGATCGCCACCGCCCAGTTCGAAAATAAACCCATGTACCGGATTTTACAGCTCAAGCTCAAGGCGTTAGACAAGGAGTGGTCAGACCGCAGTGTTGCCCGTAATCAAATGATCCACGGTAAAACCATTCGGCACTGTTTGTTTCTGATGGATGAAATTGCCATGGCCTGGCTGGCAGAGTCTGGTCGAGACGACCTCAGTGACGAATATCACCTCAACTGGCAGCAAGTAGTCGACTCCATGGAAGTGCTGACTCAGCTGCGCATTTCGATTCAGGATATGCACACGGAAGATGGCGCCCTGAGAGTCAAATATTACTGCGACAAAATGCGCCGTAAGCTCAACCAACTGGCGCTGATCAGCCCACTGTCGATTGCCTCACCAGGCTGCTCTAAAGCGATGCATATGCTGGGGGAACTGACCGACAATCCGGCGTATGACATCAGTGTCGAACAGCTGTACGCCATGACCAGTGATGTTTCGCTGAGCATCGCCAACGTTTATGATCAGATGCTGTCTGAGCTGACGGAAACATTGTACCTGCCGTTACCCAAAGTGGCGATTGCCGCCTGACACAAAAAAGCCGCCCGAACCGGCGGCTTTATCACTCACAATGAAGCTAAAAATTACAGCATCTTACGCGCAGCTTCTACCACAACTTTGATAGAGCGTGCTTCGGTTTCTTTCAGCGTAGAGTGATCCGGGATTTCTTTTTGCGTGCGGTTGATGATCACACCGGCAACACAACCCGCTTTCAGACCCGAGCTGGCACACATGGTCAGTAACGTCGCTGACTCCATTTCGAAGTTCAGTACGCCCATGTCCTGCCACTCTTTCATCGAACCCTGGAAGCGCTTCACAACGCGGCCTGTGAAGGTATCGTAGCGCTCTTGGCCTGGATAAAAAGTATCGCTCGATGCGGTCACACCGGTGTGGACAGTTGCGCCAGCATCAATCGCAGCCGCTTTCATTGCGGTCGCCACATCAAAGTCGGCAACCGCAGGAAATTCCATTGGAGCAAAGTGCAGACTCGCACCATCAAGACGCACAGAACCGGTTGTGACGATCATGTCACCCACATTGACGTGTGGTTGGATAGCGCCCGTCGTACCCACTCTCAGGAAAGTACGCACGCCCAATTGTGCAAGCTCTTCAACCGCAATCGACGTAGAAGGACCGCCGATACCAGTTGAACAAACCACAACCGGTTTACCGTCCAGCTCAGCGCGGTACACCGTGTACTCACGTTGACTTGCCAGAAATTCCGGGTTATCCATCAGCTCTGCGATCTTCTGTACACGTGCCGGATCGCCCGGAATGATCGCCAGTGTGGCACCATTAAGATCCGCTTCAGTAACGCCCAGATGGAAAACTGCTTGAGACATAAGAGACTCCTTATAGTGGCTTGTTCAGCTCGTATTGATTCATTGGGTACTTGCCTACTCTAACCAACAAACGCCTGACAAAGAGTGATTAGAGTCACAATGATGCGCGTAAACATAATTAGCATTTCATTAAATGATCGACATGATCACACTTAATCCCAACTCAAAGACAATTGATTGCATAAAAGTGATAGCCGCTACTCAACCAGTGTAGCGACTATTTATGACAGTTCGCGTGGACGTTTACTGACGAGGGTTAAATTTCAGTAAGCGCAGAGCGTTCAGCGTCACCAGAGCGGTGGCCCCACTGTCTGCCAAGACAGCGACCCACAAGCCGGTAATGCCGAGTAAACTGGTCACCAGAAATATCCCTTTCAGCCCCAAAGCCAGAGTGATGTTCTGTCGGATATTGCTGAGAGTTGCGCGGGACAGTTCAATCATACCAGGCAGCTCCACCAGTCGGTTATGGGTGATAGCCGAGTCTGCCGTCTCCAGCGCAACATCCGTACCGCCGCCCATGGCAATCCCGATACTGGCCGCTTTCATTGCAGGCGCATCGTTGATGCCGTCCCCCACCATGGCGACCTTCGCCTTTTGCGATAACGCTTCTACGTAGTGCACTTTGTCCTGTGGTAACAAGCCGGCCTGATAATCGATACCAATCTGGCTGCTGATGGCAGCGGCGCTGCGTGGATTGTCTCCGGTCAGCATCACCGAATGGATACCCAAAGCTTTGAGTGCCGTTATCGCCTGCGCCGCATCTTCGCGCAGCGTGTCCTGCCAGGCAATCAGACCCAGCGCTTCAGACTGACCCTTCAGTACCACCACGACCGTTTTTCCCGCACCTTCTAATTGTTCAATGCGAGTCTGCAACGTCGCACTCACAGGCACAGATACTTTGCTCGGCGCAAGAATTTGATAGAGCTCACCTTCAACCCGGCCCTGTACCCCACTGCCTACCAACGCCTGTTTCTCCTCGGCTTCCGGAAGCGTCAGCCCCATCTGCTGCGCTTTGTTGACCACAGAAACCGCCAGTGGATGACTGGAGCCAACTTCAATCGCTCCGGCCACTCGCATCAGCTGCGCGAGAGAGACCTGCTCTACCGGTTCAATGTCGGTGACTTCCGGCTTGCCTTTGGTCAGTGTACCAGTTTTATCAAAAGCAATGGTGTCGATATGACCCAACTGCTCTAGCGCAGCACCGCCTTTAATCAGAGCCCCACGCCGCGCAGCAGCGGCCAGCCCGGAAGTGATGGCGGCTGGCGTTGAGATCACCAGTGCACAAGGGCAAGCAATCAGCAATAAAGCTAATCCGCGGTAAACCCAGGTTTCCCATGGTTGAGCAAACATCAGCGGCGGTACGATGATCACCAGTAGCGACACCAGCATCATTAGCGGTGTGTACCAGCGACTGAACTTATCCAGAAAACGCTCCAAAGGGGCTTTACGAGATTCCGCCTCTTCAATCAGATGCAAAATCCGGTCAATGGCATTTTCGCCCTGACGTGAGATCACGTGAAAGCGCACCACTTTGTCCACCACCACTGCGCCCGCCATCACGGCGTCACCCAGGAAACGTTCAACCGGAATCGACTCCCCCGTCAGCGCACTCTCATCAAAACTGGCTGAGGATTCCTGCAACTGACCATCTGCTGGCATTCGCGCTCCGGGCGCGACTTCAATGATGTCTCCTGGTTTAAGGTCGGCCGCCAACACCTGTACCCGGCGGCCATCATCGATTCTGGTCGCATTCTCTGGCACCAGCGCCATCAATGCCTGCACGCCGCTGCGCGCGCGCGAGGCGGCAAATGCTTCCAATCGCTCACCAATCAAAAACAGCAACAACACCATCGCCGCTTCAACGGTTTCGCCCAGATACAACGCCCCAATTGCAGCCACACTCATCAGTGTCTCAATCGCAAACGGCGTACCGGATTTAGCCAGAGCGAATGCTTTTTTCATGATCGGCGCCAAGCCAATCAGGCAGGTCAGGATAAACAGCCACTCACTGACTTGAGGGACCACCGGTTTTAGCAGTGCACCGACGGCCATCGCGGTAGCGATCGCAATGATCTGACCGTTCTGGCGAACCACATGTCGCCAGCCTGCATTGTCTGCTGATGTTGCCGTAGAGGCGTTGGAAACGAGAGTAAACCCCGTATCGACAACAGCGGCTTCGACCGCCTGAGCCAGGCGTTGGTCATCAAACTTAACGACCAGCTTTTCGGTGGCAAACAGCACTTTCGCCTGAATAATGCCATCGAGTCGACTGACGGCCGTTTCAATTTTACGTGCGCAGGATGGGCAATCCATACCTGCGACCTGCCAGCTTTGTGTGTATTTGGCTACCCTAGCGGCGTCGCTGTCTTCGTCACCGGGATCGCTTCCCGATGCACAACTGTGACTGCTGCAGCATTCGGCGCCGGAATCTGATGCCTCTGCCATGTGGACAGACGAAATTTTAGGGCTAGAGCATGAACCAGCCTGAGAAGGGTTAATTGCGATTTTATTTGAACGACATGCATCGTGTTTGCTGCACATAATCGAACTCCTGTTTCCAACTAAAAAAGAGAACTTTTCTCATTACAGTCACAGCATAAACCTTGGACTCTACTCCAAGGTCAACGCTTTTCAGGATTTATTTTCGGCCGGTGAGATCAGCACTTCACTGTCGGCCCCGGCTTCGTCGATCAGAACCGCATCGTGAGTACAAAACGGTTGGGTGTTCACACAGGTAACCGACGGATCTACTTGCACCACCGCGGGCTGCTGTGACGACATCAGTTCATTGATGTGCCAGCGCAACACCACCAACGCGATCAGGCCAAACACCACCGTCCCGACCGCCTGCCCATACACCACGCCGAGTGCCCCGAACCAATCGGCACCGAGGTAGACAAACGGCAAGGTTCCGAGTGTCGCCTTGCCTAAATTGAGCGCGGTTGAAAACAGCGGCTTGCCGAGATTGTTAAATGAGGTGTTAGCGACGAATAAGGTGCCATTGAAAATAAAGCTGATCGCCACATAAGTACAAAAGGCCGCCACCAGCACTGCGGCGTCACCAGACAAGGAGAAACCACGAATAATCAGCCCCTGACAAAAATAGAGGACGACACATATAAACAAGGTGTAGAGGGTGGTCACCAGCAAAGCATTACTGAGCGTTTCTCTGACCCGATCGAATCGATGGGCGCCGAAATTTTGACCGACGATTGGCCCGACGGCGCCCGACAAGGCAAAAATCACCGCAAAACACACTGGCGTCAACCGCCCGATAACCGCAAAACCCGCCACATAGTCCTCGCCAAAATGCGCAATGGAAGACGTAACGATCGCATTACCTATCGGTGTGGCAATATTGGTGATAATGGCGGGCACCGCGATCATCAGTATTACTCGGATGTGGTTGCGCCAAGTGTTCAGCGACGGCACCGCTACCAATTGATGCACTCTAATCAAAGGCGCAAGAGAAAAATACAGCACCGTAAATCGGGCGAATACCGACGCTAGCGCAGCGCCTTCCACATTCCAGCCAAAACCGAAGATAAACAATGGATCCAACACCGCATTGGCAATACCTCCCGACAACGTCGCCAGCATGGACCGCTTAGCATCTCCGGCAGCGCGCAACCCCGCCCCTGCCGCCATGGCTACCGCGACAACCGGCCCACTGGGCAACAGGATGGTCAAGTAAGCCTGAGCCCGCTCGGCGGCGTATCCTTTGGCACCAATCGCCGCCAGCAACTGAGGCATAAACCACAACATGAACGCTGCCACCACACTGCTGATCACAAACGTCGTCATTAACACCGATACACTTAGCTGACGGGCGTGTTGCTGCTGATGAGCCCCGATGGCCTTCGATACCAACGCCCCCATCGCAATCGAGGCGCCGATAGAAATCGACGTCGAGAAAAACACCAGCGTGCCGGCAAAGCCAACCGCCGCGGCGAGTTCCACCTGGCCGAGCATACTGATGAACAACATATCGAGCAGATCGACCACAAACAACGCCATCAATCCAACGGAGCCGGCGCCTGACATCACTAAGATGTGCCTCATGGTCGAGCCCTGAACAAATTTCGCGTTGTGTTCGGTCATAGAATGCTCTGAGCAAAACAAAAGGCGCCGATGCGCCTTTCAAGGGATAGGAATAAATTAAACGGGCTTTTTGAAGCAACTATCAATCGATTTAGCGATCGCACGCAGCACATCACGCCGGGTGATAATACCGACCAACTTACCATCATCAATCACCGGATACACTTTTGGCTTACCCACTTTCATCATTTCCGCCAGCGCGATGATGGATGTGTCAGGCGATACAGACAACACCTCACGGTGCATACAATCTGAGACGATGTGAGTATCCTGGCAGAAATAACTCACTTTGATCAGTTTATCGAGTAAGTCTTGCCCGGACAGGAAACCAATCACCTGTTCTTTTTCGTTGATCACCGGCCCACCAAGGTAGTTCGAGTTCATGACCTTTTCCAGCGCTGCACTCAACGACATATCCGGTGTGAATGTCACCGCCTGAAGGGTCATATAATCTCTGACTTTTAATAATTCCATGCGCGTCTCCTTTGCTGCGATTTTTGCAGTGCCTATACGCTAATTGTTGTCTAATTTCTTGATTTTACTAAATGGAATTCAGCAATTTTAATCATAGGCAGCATCTATCACCTGATAGCCATACTGTCACTGTGGACGCTCACCCTGAGATGGGCTCCTGAAATCAGTATGGTTGAACACGCCAAAATCAGGCAACTTTCCTTGGTCAACAAACCGTCAAAGCTTGGATTAACTCACTGCGCGTCCAGTTCTTTAAATAACGCGCATCAAAAAGGCCAACCTGAGGTTGGCCTTGTTGGACTTATTTATGCCAACGTTTGGCAGCTTGCGTGTCTGAATCGCGTGATTCAACCCAGCGAGTCTGGTTGGTCGTCCGTTCCTTTTTCCAGAACGGTGCCTGAGTTTTGAGGTAGTCCATTATGAACTCACAAGCCTCAAATGCCGCGCCGCGATGGGCACTGACCACACCCACAAACACAATCTGATCCCCAATATCGAGATCACCAACACGATGGATAACCCGGGTGTGCAACAGAGGCCAACGTTGCTCTGCCTGATCGCAGATATTCAGCAGCGACTTTTCCGTCATTCCCGGGTAATGCTCTAACGACAGCCCCGTGACATTGTCGCCCAAATTCATATCCCGGACTTTACCGACAAAGGTGACAACAGCGCCTGCTGCACTTCCCTGAGCTAAACGCTGATATTCGTCACCCACCGAAAAATCCTGTTGCTGTACCGAGACGCGTGGATCCATCTTAGCCTCCGGTCACAGGCGGAAAGAACGCCACTTCATCACCGTCGTTCAACTTAGTGTCGAGCGGGACAATCGCCTGATTCACCGCCGCTAGCAATTTACCGGCTTCCAGCGCCAGTGACCATTTGCCCTCTTGAGCCGCCAGGTGTTCGCGCAGCGCATCAACCGTAGTAAAACGAGACTCAACCTGGACTTGATCCGTACCGACCAATTCACGGGTTTGAGCAAAAAATAACACTGTAATCATGACTCTGCCTTAAAATGTCCGGACTTCCCTCCGGTTTTCTCCAACAGTCGAACCTGACCAATCACCATGTCTTTCTGGACCGCTTTACACATGTCATAGATGGTCAGCGCCGCCACTGACGCAGCCGTCAGCGCTTCCATTTCCACGCCCGTTTTGCCGGCCAGTTTGCATACCGACTCAATCCGAACCATGTTTTGCGCTTCCAACGCTTCCAACTGCACTTCGACTTTAGACAGCAGCAATGGATGACACAGCGGGATCAAATCCCAGGTTTTCTTGGCGGCCTGAATGCCCGCAATGCGCGCGGTCGCAAACACGTCCCCTTTGTGGTGCTGACCAGAGACGATCAGTTGCAAGGTTTCCGCCGCCATGTGCACGAACGCTTCCGCGCGTGCTTCACGTACGGTTTCTGCTTTGGCAGAGACGTCAACCATATTGGCTTCGCCGGACGCGTTAATGTGAGTAAATTGACTCATTACCCCTCCGGATCACACTGCCAGATGAGGCATGAAGTTGCACGGACGATGGCTGGCATCCAGCTGCTGCTTGATGATCTTCGTCCAGCCGGTGCGACATGCCCCCGTTGAGCCAGGCATCGCAAAAATAACCGTGTGATTGGCAAAACCGGCAATCGCTCGCGATTGAATCGTCGATGTCCCGATCTCATCATACGACACCATCCGGAACAGCTCACCAAACCCTTCGACCTCTTTGTCAAACAGCGGCTGAAGCGCTTCAGGTGTGCTGTCACGCGATGTAAAACCAGTACCGCCAGTAATCATCACTGCCTGAACATGGTCGTCGGCGATCCATTGCGACACAATCGCCCGGATCTTGTACATATCATCGATCACGATCTGTTTATCCACCACGTTGTGGCCCGCTTCTGCTGCGTGCTCTGCCAGGTAGCGGCCGGATGTGTCATTCTCTTCGGTGCGAGTGTCTGAAACGGTCAGTACTGCGATGTTGGCCGGTTGAAATTTCGTTTCTGCGTGACCCATGTGTTCACCTATCTCGATAAAAATTTAAATGGATGCGTGCGCCGCTCTCGGCAAGACAGCGGCAGAAAAGGCGACGGCTTAACCGCCAATTGACGCCAGATGAGGCGTCATACCTGTGTTGCCATCGTGGAGGAAATGGCTGATTTTTTTGGTTTGTAGCTGGGCCTGGATGCGTTCAATCAAAACCTGCTCCTGCTCATCCTGTTCAAGCAGGTCACGTAGCTCAACACCATGTTCTCCGAATAAGCACAGGTGCAGTTTACCGGTAGCCGATACCCGCAACCGGTTACAGCTCTCACAAAAATCTTTTTCGTACGGCATGATCAGACCAATCTCACCCTGATAATCGGGATGAACGAAGACCTGAGCTGGACCATCGTTAGCCGCACGAACTTTGAGCAACCAGCCGTTGGCGATCAGTTGATTCCGGATGGCCACGCCAGATACATGGTGTTTGTTAAACAGATCATCCATCTCACCGGTCTGCATCAGCTCAATAAAGCGCAGTTGAATCGGCTTATCTTTGATCCAGTTGAGAAACGCAGGCAGCTCTTGATGGTTGAGGTTTTTCATCAGGACGACGTTAACCTTAACTTGTTCGAAGCCGACCTCAAATGCCCGGTCGATACCCGCCATGACCTGAGTGAATTTATTCTCACCGGTTATCTGATGAAACATTCGCGGATCCAGGCTGTCGACACTGACATTAATGTGTGTCAGACCGGCCTCACGCCATTCAGCGACCTGTTTCTCCATCCGGTAACCGTTGGTGGTCGTCGCGACCTTACGGATACCATCAGTACCGGCGACCGTCTCAATGATCTGGCTGAAGTCTTTACGCAGGCTGGGTTCACCGCCGGTGATGCGCACTTTAGAGGTCCCGCAATCCGCAAAGGCTTTTACCACACGACGGATTTCAGGCAGGGTTAAAAAAGACGAGTTTTTACGCCCGGAAGGCTTATAGCCATCAGGCAGGCAGTAAGTACATTTAAAATTGCAAACGTCAGTTACTGACAGACGCAAGTAGTAAAACTTGCGATGGAATTTATCTTCAAATTGTTGCGCCACGGAACACCTTTCCAAACACGGGAGGCAAGGTCATTTCCAACCTGGCCCTCGTGGCAAAATGCCACTGGCTCATTCAGCGTATCCCCCGCAGGAACTTAGCTTAAGAGCTCGGAGTTATGGCAACTAATGACTTGTCGTTATCAATAGCAGCTAACATTAAAATACTTAATATTTGTATGTGATTC